>DATDFQ010000043.1:300000-445963 GCA_036522515.1 Bacteroidota bacterium | reverse complement strand
GCCCTCGGGAGGGACGGGAGGGAGCGCAAAGGAAGCCGATCGATCCGCCCCGGGAGCGAGATAGAGAGTCTGGCTCCTGCCGCCTGCGTCGCCGATGAGGAGGGAAGTGAAGGAACCGAACTCACCGGCAAGCTGAGTGGAAGAGGGAGGGGACGAGGGAGCAGAAGCGGAACCCGAATGGATAACAAGCTGGCCGTCCGAATTGACTTTGACCCAGTAGCCCTTGCCGGGTTGGAGTGTCGTGATCGAGCCGTAACTTCCACCGTACCCGAAGAAGGGCGTGATCACGATTCCCGGCGGAATCTGAACGACGCTGCTGACTGCAAACCCTCTCGAGAGAGCTCCGATG
Source organism: Bacteroidota bacterium (assembly GCA_036522515.1). Classification (NCBI taxonomy): domain Bacteria; kingdom Pseudomonadati; phylum Bacteroidota; species Bacteroidota bacterium. The sequence continues at coordinate 445,614 of DATDFQ010000043.1, read as the reverse complement.
AGATTCCATCCCGTATGGACCTGTATCGTATCCGCCGCCAGAGAATCTCCCGCGTAGGGGGTAAGCTGCGCCCCGCTGAACTTCATCCAGAACCCCTCTCCCGGATTGAGCGAGTCCCGGACCACGTAGCTCGACGCATAGGCAAAAGCGGGGGTGGTCGCCGTCGGAAAGAGTATCGATTTTCTGTTGTTCAGCGGACGGAGACGCAGGGAGGAGAGGTTCCAACCGTCGGTCACGTCGGGAGTAAGGGTGATCGTAAACGAGCTCGTGCTCGAAGCGGCCGGGCTCCCCGAGCCGCTCTGGCTGATGCGCACGCGGGCGTGGGTTGTCGCGATCGAAGGGAGGGTCCATGCATACTGTCCCGATGCTCCCGGGACATTGTCCGCGACCAGGTACCACGTCCCTCCGTCGTCTGTCGAGTATTCGATTTTCAGGAGAGACACCAGTAGTTCAGACCACCGGATGAGCGCAGGCTGGCCTCCGAGCCACACCTCTCCCCCCACCGGAGCAGCAAGCGCGATCGACGCCACACGGGCGAGCTTGCGCTCGAACACGCCGTTGCCGAACGTCGCCGCCCGGAGCGCGGCGTTGGAGCGCGAAACGGTCATGTCGAGCACCATCGCAGGCATCATTCCGCTGCTGAAATCCTCCCAGAGCGTTCCCCCGTCGGAAGAATGGTAGACCCCGAGATCGGTGCCGACGTAAATATTTGATGGTTGCGCCGGATCGACGACGACGCTCTGGTGCGGGATGTCGGGGAGATTGGAGGTGATGTTCGTCCAGCTCTGTCCGACGTTCGTCGATCTGTAAAGATGCCCAGTTCCATAGCCGGAAAAGGTCATATAGACCGTTGAGCTGGTGTTGGGATCGAATTCAATGTCTGTCGGATAGCGGTTCGGAAGCGTCCCTGTCACGTTCGTCCACGATTGTCCCCCGTTGGTCGACGCGAACACCTGGAACGTCGGCGAGCCTGTCGCCGCCATGAGGGTGTCCGAGCTCGTGTAGGAGATACCGATGGATGCGACCCTTGTCCCGTTGAGATTCGCCCCTCCGTTCGGTGCGTACCACGAATCGCCTCCGTTGGTGGTTTTATAGACATTCTTATTTCCGGCATAGAGAACAGTTGCATCGGAAGGGGAAATCCCGAACGGAGCGATAAAGTTGGACACCGCGCCGCCGGTTGGCAGGCCGTTCGTGATCGGGTTGAACCCTCCGCCGTTGACCGACTTCTTCAGCGAGAGAAACACATACTCGTCATACAGAATGCCCGCGTTCGTCGGATCGATCGCACACCAGCCGCCGTCGCCTCCGTCCACTTTATTCCATGTCGTGCTCCCTTCGTACTTGACCACTCCGTTGTCCTGCAGTCCGCCGAGAGCCACCTGGGAATCCGCGACCGCGTTCGCAAATCCGTTATAGAACTGCGTGGTCACGTAACCGCCGTTGCATCCGAAAAAGGTGTCTCCTCCGTCGGTGGTTTTAAACACCCCGCCGTCGCAGCCGAAATAGATCGTGTCGGGATGAGAGGGGTCGAAAGTGATCGCATGGTGGTCGGCGTGAGCGTAGCTGGAAGGTCCTTCGGGGCCCCCGGGCGGCACAGGTCCGAACGCTCCCTGGAACCAATAGGACCCCTGGATGGGGGAATCGCCGCCGGTTGTCGACCGATAGATGTCGAGGCCCGAGGTAAACACCGTAAAGCGATCGGTCGGTTTTACGCCGACCGCGATGTCATACCACCCCTGCGCCGATGTAAAATTTGAATCCGATACCTGCGCCCAGAATCCGCCGTCATCGTCGGACCGGAAGAGTCCGAACGCCGCCCCGGTCGTCGCGTTTGCGACCGCGAGGTAGACGGTCGAAGGATGGCTGGTGCAGATCGAGATCGCCGCCCTTCCAAAATCGGTCCCCGGAAGACCGTTCGCAAGCGGAAACCATTCTCCTCCGGCATCGAGGGTCTGGTAGAGTCCTGCCAGGGCCGTCGAGTTGAGGTTGCCGTGTGTCGCGTAGACTATGGCTGTGTCGGAGGGATTGATCGCGATGTCCATCGCCATCAGCGTCGCGTCGGTGAGAGTCCAATTCGCGCCCGCATCCACGGATTTATAGACGCCCTCGCTCGTCGCCGCATAGAGGGTCTTCGAGTTGCGCGGGTTGATGGCGATCTTCTCGACCGCCGTGATCTGCGAGAAGGTCCACGTCAGCGAAGTCTGGGCCCAGCTCGCGCCTCCGTTCGTCGATTTGAGGATTCCCATTCCGTACGAAGAACGGGCACCCGGCGTCCCGACCACCGCGCCGCGGTAAGGGCCGATCTCCCCCGTTCCGATGTAGATGACATTTGTATTGCCGGGGTCGATGGCGATTGCGCTGACGGAGAGGGTCGGATAGCCGGTCGGGACATAACTCCATGCGGTTGCGCCTTCCCCGCCCGTCGTCGATTTCCAGAGCCCGCCGCTCGCGGAACCGGCCCAGACGACATTCGAATGGACGGGATCGACCGCGATCGAGAGCGTGCGGCCGCCGACGTTGTTGGGCCCGATCGAAACCCAGGGCGGGGTCGCCGTCCCGGAAAAGGGGCCTTTTGCCTCGCGCCGCATCTTTGTTTTCGCATAGGAGGCGGCCTTCTGGAAAGCCCCCTGCGGGATCAGATCGTAGGGAAACGCCCGCTGGTTGTACCACCATTCGAACATTTCGCGCGCATTATCTTCCCGTTCATCCGGAGTTTTATGCGAAGGAGCCGGGCGATGTGCGGTGGAGAGGAGAAACGTGAGGGAGAAGGCAAGCCCTGCCACGAACAGGGTCGCCAGCTTTTTTTTCATAAGAGATGGTGGACGAGAATTAACATGAGTCATACTAATATATCCCTTCAGTGGTCTAAAGTCAATGGATGATCATTGCAAAAGTGGGCGTTTTTTCCTACTATTGTGTCTGACAGCTGTGTTTTTCTCGATTGTACATAGTGCGGAGAGTAATCCTCTATCCGGTTCGGAGGAGGAGCTGGGGATTGAAGGTGCCATCCAGGAGCCTGCGAAAGTGATTCTTTACAATGACGAGGTTCACACCTTCGAAGAGGTGATCGGACAGATCATCAAGGCGACCGGATGCGACTTCCCCCGCGCTGAAGCCCTCACCTGGGAGGTCCACACACGAGGAAAGGCGATGGTCTACGTCGGCGAGATGAAGCGGTGTGTCGAAGTAAGCGGAATCCTCGAAGAAATTGAACTGATGACCCAGATCGAAGTATAGGGCGCGCCCCGGTAATACTATGATGACTGCCAACGAAATACGAAGTGGTTTTCTGAAGTTCTTTAAAGAGCGGGATCATGCGATCGTCCCAAGCTCACCCGTTATACCATACGAAGATCCGACGCTTTTGTTCACCAACGCCGGAATGAACCAATTTAAGGACGTTTTCCTCGGGACGGGGAGACGGGGCTACCGAAGGGCCGTAGATTCGCAAAAATGCATCCGGGTGAGCGGAAAGCACAACGATTTGGAGGAGGTCGGCCGGGACACCTACCACCACACCTTCTTCGAGATGCTCGGCAATTGGTCGTTCGGCGACTATTATAAGCGCGAAGCCATAGAGTGGGCCTGGGAGCTTCTGACCGCCGTGTGGGGGATTGAGAAAAAGCGCCTTTTTGCGACGGTCTATGAGACCGACCATGAGGCGGAAGAACTATGGAAAGGGGTCACCGATATCGATCCCTCGCACGTGCTCCGGTTCGGGAAGAAAGACAACTTCTGGGAGATGGGTGAGACCGGGCCCTGCGGGCCCTGCTCGGAGATCCACATCGACCTGACATCCGATTATTCCGGAGGACACCTCGTGAACGCGGGCGATCCCCGCGTGATGGAGATCTGGAACCTCGTCTTCATTCAGTACGACCGGGACGCACAAGGGACTCTCACTCCGCTCCCGGCGAAGCATGTCGACACGGGGATGGGATTCGAGCGCATCTGTGCCGTGCTACAGGGAAAGAAATCGAATTACGATACGGACGTCTTCATGCCGGTCATCTCGCGAATCGCCTCGATTACGGACAAGCGATATTCGGGATCACCGGATGATCCGCAATCGGAAGTCGACGTCGCCTTCCGCGTGATCGCGGATCACGTGCGCATGCTCTCGTTCGCGATCGCGGACGGTGGGATTCCATCGAACGAGGGGCGCGGGTATGTCATGCGCAGAATTCTCCGGCGCGCCGCCCGCTTCGGCAGGACCCTCGGGATGCACGAACCGTTCATCTACAAGGTGGTTGATGCTGTTGCGAGCTCGATGGGGGATCAGTATCCCGAGATCAGGGAGAAACAATCGCTGATCGAGCGGATGATCAAGGGGGAGGAAGAGAGCTTCAATACGACACTGGACCGCGGGCTGGAGATATTCGAGTCTGTGGTCGGGCGAGTCGGTCCTTCAAAGACATTTCCGGGAGATGAAGCATTCAAGTTGTACGACACCTTCGGGTTTCCGCCCGACCTCACCGGGCTGATTGCGCAGGAACGCGGCCTCACGGTTGATATGAGCCGATTTGCCGAACTCATGAATGCGCAAAAGAGCCAGTCCAAAGTTGTCGCAGGGACATCTGTTGCGGCGTCTGCGGGCGGCGGCAGCGCCGCGACCGCGTCTGTCATTCCGGGCAAGGGGGCGGCTTTGGAATTCACGAAAGACATGGATGCCAAAACCCTCCGGTTTGTGGGGTACGACACCCTGGAGGCCTCCGGCAGTGTCGTGAAATCCGATCGAAACGAACTTGTTGTTGACCCGACTCCGTTCTATGGCGAGTCCGGCGGACAGGTCGGAGACGAAGGAATGATCATCGTCGACGGCAGGAAGCTCGCCGTGATCGCCACCCTCAAGGCCAACGACGCGATGGTCCATGTGCTCGCGGAAGAGATGAAGCTGGCCAGGGGCACGCTCGTCGCGCTGAAGGTCGGTCCGGTCCGCCGCCGCAATGTAGAACGCAACCACACCGCCACACACCTTGTCCATGAGGCGCTCCGCAGGGTGCTCGGGACGCACGCGCACCAGCAGGGTTCGCTGGTGGCGCCGGATCACCTGCGTTTCGATTTTAATCATTTTGAGAGGATCACTCCCGATCAACTGAACGCGATCGAGGATATTGTCAACGAAAAGATCGCTCAATCGGTCAAAGTCGTCGCGCTGAATGACCCGAAGGAATGGCTCACCATCGAGGAGGCGAAGAGGCGGTATCCGAACGTCAAAATGTTTTTCGGCGAAAAATATGGAGACCGCGTGCGTGTCGTTGAGATCGACCCGGCATTCTCGGTCGAGCTCTGCGGCGGGACCCACGTCAAAAGCACGACCGACATCGGGCTGTTCAAGATCGTCGCCGAGTCGGGCATCGCGAGCGGCATCCGGCGGATCGAAGCTGTCACGGGGGAGGGGCTCGAGAAATACATTCAGGGCCGGATTGAGAAAGCCGGCGATCTTGATCACCAGATTGAACGGCTCCTGCGGGAGAAGGAGGATCTTGAGAGGCAGCTCCGCCAGCACACCGTGCACGAACCCTCGCCGGGGCCTTCGCCCGGAGCGATTTCTCTTCCGCCCGGCATGAATTCCCGGGACCGGCTCGCGGCGGTCGACCAGGCGGCCCGCGAGCGGCAGGACGCGCTCGAACAGCTCTCCAAATCGACCCACGACCTCCGGAAGGAGCTGAGCAAATACCGGGTGAAGGAGGCGACCTCGGGCCTCGAGGTGATTATTTCGCGGGGAGTGCCTGTGAACGGATTCAAAGTGGTCTCCGCCCGGATCGAAGCCGGAACTGCGGACGAACTGAAGAGCCTCGCAGATACTCTGAGAGAGAAACTCCCCTCCGGCGTGGGCGTGCTCGGCGCCGTCATCGACCAGAAGGTGGCGCTTGTCTGCGTCGTTACCGACGACCTGATCAAAGAGAAAAAACTTCAGGCGGGAAAAATCGTGGGGGAGCTCGCCAAACGGGTCGGGGGCGGCGGCGGCGGGAGACCCCACCTTGCGACCGCAGGGGGCAAGGACATTTCCAAACTCGACGAGACCCTGGAGCAGGTCTCCGGCATCATCCAGTCGATGCTTTCGGGGTAGTGCGACCGACCCTCCACACGTTCATTTGAGAGTGACCTGACGAATGCCGAAGAACTCCACCACCACCGAAGCCCGGAACCGTTACATCCGGCGGCAGCTCGAGGAGAGCGCCGAAACAAAACAGAACATGTTCGACGCCTGCGCGGCCGGGATCCGGGATGCGCTGAACGCGATCCTCCTTTCGTACAGGAAGGGGGGGAAGGTTCTCCTCTGCGGCAACGGGGGCAGCGCCGCCGATTCGCAGCACATTGCGACGGAGCTCGTCATCCGCATGAGCAAACCCGACAGGCCCGCCCTCGCGGCGATCGCCCTGACGACCGACAGTTCGATGCTCACCGCAGGCGGGAACGACCTCGGGTTTGAGAACATCTTCGCCCGGCAGGTGGAAGGGCTGGGGAAGAAGGGGGATGTGCTGATCGCGATCAGCACGAGCGGAGCGTCGGAGAACGTGAACCGCGCAATCGTCAACGCAACAAAGCAAGGCATGACCGTGATCGGGTTCCTCGGAAAAGGAGGGGGGAAAGCGAAAAAGCTGGTCGATATCCCCATCGTCATCCCTTCGGCCGATACGCAGCGCATCCAGGAGGGGCACATTACCGTCGCGCACATCCTCTGCGGACTCCTGGAACACGAGATGTTCGGATAACCGGCCGGCATGGGGCTCCCTCGCCGAAACGATGTTCTCATTCCGGCCCTCGGGGTGTTGTTCGACGCCGTGGCGGTCGAGTCCGCGTTTCTGATATCCTACTGGCTCCGCTTCGACACATCGCTGCTGAAACTTTTGACGGTCGGGGGGGAGAAGCCCCCGTTCGCGGCGTATCTCTACGGGTCGATCGCCGTCATCGCCGTCTGGCTGATCCTGTTTCAATCCCGCCGCATGTACGGAGCCCGGCGGAACGTTTCCCTGCCGGGTGAGTTCCTCGACGTGGTAAAGCTCGTCTCCATCGGAATGCTGATCGTGATGAGCGGAGCTTTTTTCTACCGGGAATTCTCCTACTCGCGCCTCGTCTTCGGCCTCCTCTGGATCACGTCGGTTGTTCTCATCTGCTCGGGAAGGGCGGTCCTCCATCTCATCGAAAAAAGTCTTTACCGGAGCGGCCGCGATCTCTGCAAGGCGGTCATCATCGGAAGCAGCGACGCGGCACAGAGGATTTTTGAGTCGCTCCATAACCATCCTCTTCTGGGATACCGGCTGGTGGGATGTTTCGCGCCCTCCGCACCGGCGGCCGGAACACCCCTCGCCTCCGTGGCGTATCTCGGCGCGTACAACGAAGTAGCCCCAAGGATTTCGGAAGAGAAGGTCGAGCTGGCCCTGATAGCCCTCCCGCAGGAAGACCACCTGGAACTGTTCCGTATGATGCAGGAATGCGAGGGGCTCAATGTCGAGTTCCTCCTCGTCCCGGACATCGTCGAATTGCTCGCCAGCCGGATGACGGTGAAGGAGATTGAGGGGATTCCCTTTATCAAGGTGAAGGGGATGCCGATGACGTCGTGGGGAAGGATCTCGAAACGCGCGTTCGACCTTGCCCTGACGATCCCCCTTCTGATTCTCTTTTCGCCGCTCTTCCTCCTCCTCGCTCTCTTCATCAGGCTGGATTCGAGGGGACCGGTGTTCTTCCGGCAGGAACGCGTGGGGCTCGACGGAAGGCCGTTCCGTATGCTGAAGTTCCGCTCGATGAATCAGATGGCTGAGTCGTCGACCGGCCCGGTCTGGGCGCGTGATGACGATCCCCGCAGGACCGCCGTGGGAAAATTTCTCCGCGCCTCGAGCCTGGACGAGTTGCCGCAGCTGTTCAACGTGCTGAGAGGGGAGATGAGCCTCGTCGGGCCCCGTCCGGAACGGCCCTTTTTTGTCGAGCAGTTTTCCAGGAAAGACGACCCCGGCAAGACGCCGATCCCGAAATACCTCGACCGGCACCGGATGAAGACAGGAATGACGGGGTGGGCGCAGATCAACGGCTTGCGGGGAAATACCTCGCTCGAAGAACGGGTCCGGTACGACATCTACTACATAGAGAACTGGTCGCTCGGTTTCGACCTCAAGATACTGTTCAGGACCATCGGCGCGCTCTTTTCATCGAATCACGCCGCCTGACGCCACCCCCCGCGCATGATCACGCTCTTCATTTTCTACCTCCACACGATTGCCGCGGTCACGTTCTATACGAAGCGCTGGCAGGAGGCGAACTGGAAGGAGGGGCTGCTGGCGGTCGGCTTTTTTGTCCTGATCTTCTCGGTGGGCTGGACGATGTCGACGTTTCTCGTCGGGCTGATCATTGCAGAAAAAGGATTCGGCCTTTGGCTGGACCGCGACACCCTCTCGCTGGCGCTCCTCACGGTGATGGAGTCGGCGTTCTATTATACCCAGTTGAAGAAAAAACGAAAGCGTCATCGCGCGGCGGAGCTCTCAGCCGCGCCCGTTACTCCCCGTGACGCCGGCTCCGATAGTCGACTTCCGCTCTGACGGCCTCGGTGTAGGGGCCGTCCCACCCCTTGAGAAAAATCCGACGGAGAAGTTTCGAGATTCTTCCGTTCTGCACGCTCACGCCCACGTTCCGGGTCGAGTAAAAATAACTCTTCTCCCAGTTTGCCGTTCCGATCCAGCAGCTCGCGCTGTCCACCACCAGGTACTTGAGATGCTCGACGCGGGCGAAGGAAACATACCCCTTCGACCAGTCGGGGATGACGCTGTATTTCACCTGGATGTTCGGGATCTGTGCGAGGCTCTTGAGGTAATCCTCCACCGGATGCTCCTTCGACCAGTCTGAGACGATCATCTTTACCTTGACTCCGCGCGCGGCGGCCCGGCGCAGGGCATTCTCGAGCACCGGATAGTAACTCTTGTCCCTCCCCACCGGCGAGTAGGTGAGGAACTGGCACATGACCCCGGAGGTCGCCCCGTCGATGAGACGCACGATCTGGGTTTCGTCCCAGAGGGCGGTGTCGGGGATCAGCCCCCTCGGACTGCACGTCGGAGAAAAAACGATGGTATCATTCCCCGGCTCGACAAGTTGAAACGGGGTGGAATAGTGCCCCGGAATCATCACGCGGGCGTCGATGATGACCTGCCGCTCCGCCGCCGTTTGAGCGCCCCTGCTCAGCTTTGAGAGGTCCCAATCAAGATTAAAAATATCTTCATAGACGCGGACCGCCTGCGGATGCCGCATGCGCACGCCCAGCTCGTGAATGTGCTTCAGCGCTCGCCAGTCGAAATTCTGGCTCCCGAAAAAAACCTCCGTGTTGTCGACGATGAAGTATTTGGCGTGCTGCACCCCGCCGGCGATCTGCCCGTAATCGATCACCCGCATCTCGATGTTCTTCTGTTTCCCGAACAGGTCTGCGCTTTCGGGATAGGTCTTATACATCCGCGAATCGACGAGGACCCGCACGGTTACTCCGCGTTCCGCCGCGCGGATGATCGCCCGGAGCACCTCATCGAGCGGTTCGCCGGCCTGGTTGGAAATGTAAAACTGCTCGATATCGAGCGATCTCGTCGCGCGGTTGATCATCTCCAGCCAGACTTCCCCGGTGTTCCGCACGTCGGGGTTGTCGAGAACGGTCTCAACGGGGATGCTCTCGACGATTTCGAAGTCGGGGTAACTCCCGCCCTGAGCCCGGGCCGATAACACGGCGCATGCCGCGACGGCAAGGATTGAGACGGCTCTCCTGATCATCCTCACGTTCCCCTCCATTCTGGCTTCCGCTTATCGACGAACGCTTTCATCCCTTCTTTCTGATCGTCTGATGCGAAGAGGAGGTAAAAATTCTTCCGCTCAAACTCCAGGCCCCCTTCGATGGTCGTGTCGAACGACTTGAGCACGGCCTCCTTCGCCAGCCGCACCGCGACGGGGGGTTTCGAGGCGATCTCCCGGGCGAGAGATTTCGCCTCCTCGAGATACGATTCGACGGGGACGACCTTGTTGACCAGGCCCATACGGACCGCTTCCCCGGCGCCGATCATCCTCCCGGTGAGGATCATTTCCATCGCCCTGGCTTTACCGACAGCGCGCGTGAGCCGCTGCGTTCCGCCCGCGCCGGGCATGACCCCGATGTTGATCTCGGGCTGGCCGAATTTCGCGCTTTCGGAGGCGATGATCATGTCGCAGCTCATTGAGAGTTCGCATCCTCCCCCCAGGGCAAATCCGCTCACGGCCGCAATGATCGGTTTCTTGATTTTGCGGATTCGATCCCAGCGGGCGAACTGATCGCGCAGGAGCATATCGACCGCGCCGGCGCCGGCCATTTCCTTGATGTCGGCGCCCGCCGCGAACGCTTTTTCATTTCCCGTGAGGATGATGACGTTGACGTCGGGGTCTCCGTCGAGTTGCTCAAGGGCCGCCACCAGTTCCTCCATCAATTTCATATTCAGTGCGTTCAGCACCTCGGGCCTGTTGAACTGTATGAGGGCGCATTGATTCTCCTTCGTGACAAGCAGCGTGGAATAGGTCATGGCTGGGGAGTAGGTAGTTGAGGATTCTGCTTACCTGATGAGTACCATTTTTTTCTGATCGATGAAGGGCTGTCCGGGCCGCGCCCCGGTACCCCTGGCGACAAGCCTGTACAGATAGATTCCGCTCGGGACCGATCCTGCGTGCCAATCAACCGAATGGACTCCGGCATTCCTCGGCCCGTTGACCAGCGTCGCGATTTCCCGTCCCACCGGATCATAGATTTTCAACGTTACGAAGGAAGCCCTTCCGAGAGAGAAGGAGAGTCTGGTTGCCGGATTGAACGGGTTGGGGAAGTTCTGGAGGAGGGCGAACCTGTCGGGCTTCCTGATTCCGTCGCGCACACTTTCGATGGAGTCTCTTACGACCGCCGATCCGCTGCCCATGAGGACCGGCGACGATTTGCCGCGGTTCTGCCACGATTGATGGAGCTTCCCGCCCCAGTTGTTCCAATCGTAGGCGTTGCCCGAATTTTCGTCCCGCAGGAAGTCGGCGTATTCCTTGCTCATCGTTTGATAATAGAGCGAAGCGCTCACCGTGGCGGCGGAGCCGGGGAGAACATAACGGACGCGGTCCCAGTACTGGCTGTCGGCGTAGGCCGCCCCGACCGGTTCCGCTCTTCGGAGCAGGAACCCCAGGTTGGTAAATCCTCTCGGCGGGATCCTGTTGTCGAAGAGGATCGTATCGTTCAGGAAGAAATGGAACGAGGGGCCCGCCTCGAGCCCCAGAGAGGATGCCGTAGAGGCCGTGAGGCCGTGGATCGCCTCGTAGATTTTGATTTGAGGATCATGTGCCAGGATCGCTGAATCGGGGTCATAGGAGCCCGACTCGAAGACGGTATCCCCCTGGGAATTCCGGGCGATGAGGTTGATCCACATCCTTCGCCCGTCGGGATAGCCGGTGGGCAGCTTGTGACCGCTGAGGTTCGTAATATTGACGAAGGCGATCGCGCTGTCGCCCGAATGGATCGCGCTGACATTCAATTCGGCGGCCCGCCGTAGCGTCGCCGCGGCCCGTTCAACTCCCTCGGAGAGCGCGGAGGTGTCGACCCCCGTGTAGAAATCCGGTATGATTTTTGGGGCGAATGTGTTGCCGCCGGTCAGGTCATGCTGTGCGATGTCCGTCCGGTACGGCACCGTCGGGTAGATACAGACATACCCGGAGGTGTCGGCCATATGGCACGACTGGCATGTCCCCGAGTCGCCCTGGGTTGCGTACCAGCTCATGAGCCACTCGCTGTACGTGCGCTCCAGGGGCCCGTACTCGTGAGGCGGCTGCGTCGCGCGATCCACCGCATACCTGGGATTGCTGACGTCATGGCAGACGCCGCAGAGCTCGCTCGATTTCTGGAACGCATCATACCGGGTCTGGTGGGGGGCCGCGACGCTGTCATACGGGCCCCTCTTGGGAATCGTCAGCTGTTGCACGGCATGCATGCCGTTGCCGTAACCCGGGACCGGCGTCGTGAAGGGGGAGACGGTGCTGTCGGGGTTGAGGGGGTCGACGGAACGGTGGCAGTAGTCGCACTGAACGCCGTCAAAATCCGTCCCGGAGAGGGCCTGCCCGGTGAAATCCTCGGAGTGCCCGGCGAGCCAGCCCATCGGTGAATGGCAGCGAATGCAGAATTCACCGTCACCCGTCCGGTACTTGTTTGTCGCGGCAAGAGCTGCGAAGAAAATGGGATCGCGGGCCGCTTGTGCCATCATGCTGCCGCTCCACTTCCGGTGGATCGTGATGGGACGGATGTCGGAGGTGGAATTATGGCACTGCGCGCAGGTGGAGGCCGAATTCGCCGAGTCGACCGTTCCGACCTGGGTTCCGGGGAGGGAGAGGAAGATCGACCGCGCGTGACGCACGCCGCCCGCACCGAGAAGTGCGAGCAGGAGGCAGAGGAATACAATCCGGCGGACAGGCCCCACGTTCACATGGCCTCCTCGTTACCTTCTACGATGTCCTGAGCCTTTTCTCCGGCGCAATTTCCGGTAGGCGACAGGACGTTTCTCGACGAATGCCCGGATACCCTCGCGGACTTCTTCCGAACCGGCATGAACCGTCAACCAATCCTTCAAATGGCCGATCGTCATGCTCCACGAGAAATCCCTCCAGAAATTGAGCTGTTGCTTCGCGTACCGGGTGCATTCGGGGAGCTTGTCGATGAGCGCCAGCGCCATTTCGTCGACTGCGGCGTCGAGGTCCTTTCTCGGGACGACGCGGTTCAGCAGCCCCCACTCGAGCGCTTTCTTCGCGGGGACCGGTTCGCAGAGCAGAATCATCTCGCGGGCCCGCCGTTCGCCGATGATAATCGGAAGCCATTGTGTGGCGCCGGCCGCCGGGACGCTCCCCCGGGCCACGCCGACATGGCGGATCGAGATATCCTCCGCCGCGATCGCGAGGTCGCACGAAATCTGGAGCTCGTTCCCGCCTCCGACCACCATTCCGTTGATCCGCGCGATTGTCGGTTTCCCGATCGTGCGAAGACGCTCGTAGGTTTCGATAAACACCCCCATCCACTTGTAGAAATCGGACGGCCGCCGCGTGAAATCACGATCCCACTCCTTGATGTCGGCCCCCGTGCAGAACGCCTTCGTCCCCGAACCGGTGACGATAACGACGGCAACCTGATCGTCCCAGCCCGCGTCCTCCAGCGCGGTCCCAAGCTCGATGAGCGTCTTGAGGTTCAGGGCGTTGTGGACTTCGGGCCGGTTGATCGTGATCGTGGCGCGCCCGCGCCGTTTTTCGTAGAGGATATTGCGGAAGCGGAAAGAGCGGGGGGGCTTGCCGGAATACACGCTCACTCCTGGATCTCCCCGAAAAAGACCGTGACGATCTTTGCGGCGAACGACATCAAATCCTTCGCCGCGGCCCGCCCTTCGGGGGAGGCGTTTGCGGAGTTCATCGCCTCCATGGAGTCGTAGTACATCTCCGCCATCAGAACATAGCTCGATTGGCCGATCGGCGTGCCGGTGATGTTCGTAATTTCCACCCGCCGGAGGCCGGGGGTTTTCCGGAGGAGAGGGAGATGGACGCGCTGATAGTGGTCGTCGAAGGCGGCCCTGTCGGGAGGCGGACCGTAGAGCGCGATAATTTTGACCATGGCGGCATGTCGAGGTTGCGGGAGGAAAGTTTTGCCTAATATACCGAGAGGTGCGCCGAGAGTCAAGCAGAACAAGTGCTTGCTGCCCGCTGAAGTGGATTTTGCCTCCGGGATTTGGTAACTTCTTTCCGCGATTTTCTTCTCATGACAAACCCCAAACCGCCCATCGATCGCCATGTTCCTCGTCTCCCCGGCTAGACGGCTCGAATATTTCGCGGCGGGGGTGATTTCACTTGCGGCTCTCGCCGTGTACATCCTCACGCTCTGCCCGACGACCGATTTCATCGACGCCGGCGAGCTGACGACCGTGGCAGCCACGCTGGGGATCGCCCATCCGACCGGATATCCGCTCTTCTCGATCGCAGGCTGGTTGTTCGCCCATCTTCCGCTCCCGTTCAGGACGGTCTACAGGCTCAACCTGATGGCCGCCTTCTTCTGCGCAGCCGGACTGTTCGTCTACTTCCGGTTCTTCGTGCACTTTCTCTCGACGATGTCGGTCAAAATCTCCCCTTCTCAGGCGGGGCGGGGGAGGGAGGGAGCTGTTCCGGACCGCGTCCGGGAAAAAGCCGGGCCCCGGACGATCCTTCAGGTCTACATCCCGGCCGCGGCGGGGACCCTCTGCCTCGGTTTCTCCGAAACATACTGGTCACAGGCCGTGGCCGTCGAAGTCTACTCGCTGCACCTGTTCCTGGTCGCGGCGGTACTGTATCTCTTCACGAAGGCGATCGCCTCTCAGGCTGAGTCGCCCGACGCGGGGCAGGGCCGCGCCGGGCCGCGCGGCATCTGGTATGCGTTCGCGTTCGTGCTCGGGCTCTCCTTCACGAACCACATGACGACGATTCTCCTCGCTCCGGGATTCCTCTACCTCTATTTTTCAACCTGCGGAGCAGGGCGCGGCTCCTGGAAGCGGCTGGCCTCTCTGGTCGTCCCCTTCCTGGCGGGGTTTTCCCTCTACCTCTATCTTCCGATCCGCGCCGCCCAGCATCCGCTGATGAACTGGGGGAATCCGGTCGATCTCGAGCGATTCCTGTGGCACTTCTCGGGGAAGCAGTACCGGGTGTGGATCTTTTCCTCCACCGAGACCGCGGGGCGCCAGTTCCGGTATTTCTTCGACAGCGTGCTGCCCGAGTTCGGTTACGCCCCCCTTGTTCTCGCGGCGGCGGGAGTCTCGGTTCTCTTTCTCCGGAAGAGGCGGGCGGCGATCTTCAGCGTTCTCCTCTTCCTCACCTGCGTCCTCTACTCGATCAATTATGATATCCACGACATCGACGCCTACTTTCTCCTCGCCTACATCACCATCGCCCTCTGGATCGTCCAGGGCGCGGCCTGGCTGATCGCGATGGCGGGGAGTCCGCAGCCGGCACGGTCGGTCGCCGCGCTCGTTCTTGCCGTCGCGCTCGTCCCCCTCTTCGTAAATTTCGGCAGGGTGAACGAGAGCAGCTCCTCTCTCGTGGAGAAGTATACGACCGACATGTTCAACTCGGTCGAGCCGGGCGGAATCATCATCACCTATGAGTGGGATTATTTTGTCTCGGCCGCGTATTACTTCCAGATCGTGGAGCAGGTCCGCCCCGACGTGGTTGTGGTCGACAAGGAACTCCTCCGGCGCAGCTGGTATTTCAAGCATCTGGAGCAAAGGTATCCCTGGCTGATCGAGCGGTCCCGCAAAGAACTCGACGCCTATCTCGCCGAGCTGAGGAAATTCGAGCACGATCTTCCCTACGACAACAGGACGATCGAGCGCAGGTATAACGACCTCATCCACAGTTTCATTCTCCACAACTACGGATCGCGGCCGGTCTACGCGACTTCTGAACTGGAGGCGCAATACACCTCCGGATACGCGCGGGTCCCGTCGGGCCTGGCGTTCCGCCTCTTTGCAGACACGCTCTACCACGCGATCACGTCTCCGCCCTACACGGTCCGGCCGCCGGAGCAACCGCGAAAGTACGAGGAGAATATCCTCTCCCTCTATGCAAGATCCTACCTGAACCGCGCCATCTACCAGAGCATCCACGGCGAGACTGCCGGGGCCCTCGCAAATGCGGATTCAGCCCTCCGGATCGAGCCGGGAATGACCGAGGCTCTCTCTTTGAAGGAAAAAATCGCAGGAATTGGCAAATTCTAAGGGTTTTCAAGGAGTTTTCCCTGACGTGGCACATTAATTGTTTGACATTTTGCCAATAATTGTTATATTACTGTGCTGAAATTGAAAAAATACCTCCCTTGCATCACACTACGACGCCCGGTATCTCGGACTCTTCGAGTTTGGTTGAAGGGGCGGGGAAGTATTTTTTTTTCGTTCTGGACCGGTGGTTCGGAACGCGCGGTGTGGTTCATGAGTCTGCGTTTCCGGGATCGCGGGTGCGGGTGGAATTGCCCGGCAAGCACCGCATCCTTGATGCTGGCGTAGCTCAGTTGGTAGAGCAGCTGACTTGTAATCAGCAGGTCGTTGGTTCAAATCCGACCGCCAGCTCAGCAGCGTTGGTCGGATTCGATGAGACGTGCGGCGATATGGACGGATGACGTCCGGGGTAAGGATGCCCAAAGGTTGCGGGCAGGTAGCGAAGTGGTCAAACGCAACAGACTGTAAATCTGTCGGCTTCGGCCTTCGGAGGTTCAAATCCTTCCCTGCCCACAAGAGATGGTAACGTGTCGTCCGGCGGGATCGATCGCGGGAGTAACTCAGTTGGTAGAGTCACAGCCTTCCAAGCTGTTGGTCGCGGGTTCGAGTCCCGTCTCCCGCTCTGTACGGTGATTCATCCCGGAGCCGGGGCCGGGTGGGACACCGGTACCATGAACAACGTCGGTACGCTTGCGTAGCTCAGTTGGTAGAGCACATCCTTGGTAAGGATGAGGTCATCGGTTCAATCCCGATCGCAAGCTCGCAGGCTCGCTGGCTCGCAGCCTCGGTAGAACGTCAACGCGTCGTAATAAGGAAACCCTTTCATGCGCGATATCATAACATTGGAATGCACGGACTGCAAGCGCCGCAATTACACCACCACGAAGAACAAGAAGAAGCAAAGCGGACGCGTGGAGTACAAGAAATACTGCCCCTGGTGCAATAAGCACACACAACACAAGGAAACCAAGTAAGGGTTCCTACGTCAGTAGCTCAATTGGCTAGAGCAGCGGTCTCCAAAACCGCAGGTTGGGGGTTCGATTCCCTCCTGACGTGCAT
Organism: Bacteroidota bacterium; assembly: GCA_036522515.1. Taxonomy (NCBI): domain Bacteria; kingdom Pseudomonadati; phylum Bacteroidota; species Bacteroidota bacterium. Next base: position 428,812 of record DATDFQ010000043.1, on the reverse strand, counting down.
GGTTTCAGACCGTCATTAAGAGAAGGATCGTTCATGAAGGAAAAAATCATTGCGTTCTTCACCGACGTCGCCAAGGAGATGAAGAAGGTAACCTGGCCCCGCCCGGAGGAACTGCGCGAGTCGACGATCATCGTGCTCGCCGTGTGCGGGGTGATCGCGGCGTTTGTCTTCGGCGTCGACTGGGTGGTGAGCAATGTGTTGAAGGTGATCTTGTAAGGATGATGGAGTGAGCGATCAAGTGCAGCAGAAGCGATGGTATGCGGTCAGGACCTATTCCGGGCATGAGAACAAGGTCAAGGCGCACCTCGAAAACGAAGTGAAGCTGGCGAATCTCGAGGAGAGGATTTCCTCGGTCCTCGTTCCGGCCGACAAGATTTTTGAAGTAAAGGACGGCAAGAAGAAAAGCAAGACGAAGACGTTCTTCCCGGGTTATATCCTGATCGAAGCGGTGCTGGACAAGGAGACGAAGTACCTGATCCTCAACACCCCGTCGATCATCAGCTTCGTCGGCCCCAGGAACGAGCCGACTCCCCTCCATGTGGAGGAAGTCCGGCGTCTTCTCGGCAGGATGGAGGAACGGAAGGATGTCGAGGTCGTGGAAGTGCCCTTCCATGTCGGAGAACCGGTGAAAGTGGTCGACGGCCCGTTCAATAATTTCACCGGGTATGTTCAGGATGTCAACGAAGAGAAAATGAAGTTGAAGGTCATGGTAAGCATCTTCGGGCGCAAGACGCCCGTCGAATTGGATTTCAACCAGGTGGAACTCGAAAGCTAACCACATTCCGGAACGGATGATCGATTCATGAAAAAGATAGTCGGGTTCATCAAGCTGCAGATTTCGGCAGGCCAGGCAAGTCCCGCCCCGCCGATCGGCCCCGCCCTCGGTCAGAAGGGCGTGAACATCATGGAGTTCTGCAAGCAGTTTAACGCGAAGACACAGGACAAACAGGGCCTCATCATACCGGTCGTGATCACGGTCTTCTCGGACAAATCGTTTACGTTCATTACGAAGACCCCTCCGGCCTCCGTGCTCCTCGCCAAGGCCGCAAAAGTGGAAAAGGGATCGGGAGAGCCGAACCGGAACAAGGTGGGGACGGTGACGAAGTCGCAGGTCCGCGAGATCGCCGAGATGAAAATGCCGGACCTGAACGCAAACGATCTTGAAGCCGCGATGAACATGATCGCGGGAACCGCCCGGAGCATGGGGATCACCGTCGAGGGATAAGCCGGTCTCCCGTTTCTCCCGGCCCTCGAATTACTTCGTAAGGATGAAGGCATGAAAAAGAGCAAGAGGTACCAGGCTGCGGCCAAGAAAGTGGATCAGAAGAAGATCTACACCGTTGCGGAAGCCGTGCAGCTCGTGAAGGAGATGGCGAGCGCGAAATTCAACGAGGCCGTCGATATCGCGGTCCGGCTCGGGGTCGACCCGAAAAAAGCGGACCAGGCGGTTCGCGGGACCGTCGCGCTTCCCCACGGAATCGGAAAGTCGGTTCGCGTTCTCGTTCTCGCCAAGCCCCCCAAAGACGAGGAAGCGCGCGAAGCCGGAGCCGACCATGTCGGCTTCCAGGATTACATCCAGAAGATCACCGCGGGCTGGGCGGATATCGATGTGATCATCGCAACGCCCGACACGATGGGGGAGGTCGGAAAGCTCGGAAAGGTGCTCGGGCCCCGGGGTCTCATGCCGAACCCCAAAAGCGGGACCGTCACGATGGATGTCGGGAAGGCCGTGAAAGAAGTGAAGGCCGGCAAGATCGAGTTCCGGGTCGACAAGGCGGGGATCCTCCATGCGACCGTGGGAAAGTCGGGCTTCGAACAGGAAAAACTCGTCGAGAACGTGCAGGCGTTCCTGAACACCGTCATCCGCATCAAACCGTCGAGCTCCAAGGGACAGTATGTGAAGAGCATCGCTCTTTCCAGCACCATGGGTCCGAGCGTCCGGATCGACAGGGCGGTCGTCGGGGCCCATTAAGAATTTGAAGTTTACGCACTCACTACCAGACAACCGTTTCCTGCTCCGCCCTGAAGGGCGGGGGCTTCTCAGGAGACACGCTTGAAGACCACGAGGAATTCATGAAACGTTCCGAAAAAGAGCAGATTATCTCCGCGATGAAGGAGCGGATCGTGAGGGCGAATAGTTTGTTCTTCGCAGACTTCACCGGCGTCACCGTCGAACAGGTCAACGAGTTGAGACGGGAGTTCCGGAAGTCGAATATCGACTATGAGGTCGTGAAGAACACGCTCGCACGCAAAGCGCTCGAGGGGGTCGGCGGCTACGACTCGGTCCTCGACAGGCTGGAGAGACCCACTGCCATCGCGTTCGCGTACGGCGACCCCGTCGCGCCCGCGAAGATCATCAAGAAGTTCACCGAGAAGCATTCGAAATTGACCGTCAAGGTCTGCGTCATCGAGAAGCAGGTGTTCGACGGCAAGGAACTGGACAAGCTTGCAAAGCTCCCCTCGCGGAACGAGTTGATCGCGGGCATCCTGGGGAGCATTCAGGCCCCGATGGCGGGACTCGCCGGCGCCGTTGGCGCGGTGGCGAGGGATCTTGTCTACCTCATCGATGCCATCGAAAAGAAAAAGGCAGCATAAGAATCCATTCACCATTTAATCGAACAAGGAGAAGCACCCATGTCAGGCATTCAGGAAATCGTTGAACGGATCGAAAAACTCACGCTCCTCGAAGCATCGGAGCTGAAAAAGGCGCTGGAAGAGAAGTTCGGCGTCACCGCGGCCGCACCCGTCATGATGGGCGGGGGCATGGCCGGCGGCGCCGCCGCCCCGGCCGCAGTCGAGGCGCAGACCGAGTTCACCGTCGTCCTCAAGGCGGCGGGAGCTCAGAAGATCAACGTCATCAAGGTCGTGCGGGCCGCGACGGGGCTCGGGCTGAAGGAAGCCAAGGATCTGGTCGACGGAGCGCCCAAGAACGTGAAGGAATCGATCTCGAAGGATGAGGCGGAGAAATTGAAGAAGGAGCTGGAAGAGGCGGGCGCGCAAGTCGAGCTGAAGTAGCCCCCCGGCCGGCGGCCCGAAGGCCGCCGTGCCAGTCCGTAGAACCATTTTTCACAACGAATTGTTCAAGGAGCGGTGAGTACATATTGTTGCCCGAACATAGCACCGATAATCAGTTTTAGGATTGGTTATCGGTGCCCTGTTTTCTCCCGCTTTCTCAACTCAACACCGTAAAAGGGTATGCCCGTGAAAACTCATTCCAATCACGTTGACGGCAGGATCACCTTCGCGAAGATTCCCGACATCGTCGGGTATCCGGATTTGCTCGATGTTCAGCTGGAGTCGTGGGACTATTTTCTCCAGGCAGGCGCTCCCCCGGACAAGCGGCACGACCGGGGACTGCAGCAGATCTTCAGGATGAACTTTCCCGTGACCGACGCCCGGGAAAATTATCTCCTGGAATTCGTCGAGTATTACGTCGAGAAGGCGAAATACTCCGTCATCGAATGCCAGGAGCGGGGCCTCACGTTCGCCGTCCCCCTGAAGGCGAAGCTGCGGCTCTCCACCAAGAGCGATGACGGAAAAAGCTACGTCGACACGATCGAACAGGAAGTGTACCTCGGGAACCTCCCCGTGATGACGCACCGCGGCACGTTCATCATCAACGGGGCCGAGCGCGTGGTGGTGAACCAGCTGCACCGCTCTCCCGGCGTCTTCTTCGACGAGTCCGTCCATCCGAACGGGCTTTCCATCTACTCCGCACGGATCATCCCCTTCCGGGGATCGTGGGTGGAATTCACGACCGACATCGCCAATGTGATGTACGTCTATATCGACCGGAAGAAGAAATTCCCGGTGACGACGCTCCTCCGCGCGCTGGGCTACTCCTCCGACGACGAGATCCTCCAGCTCTTCAACCTGGTTGAGGAGGTGGATCCCCACAAGGTCACCCTGAAAGAGTACATCGGCCGGATCGTCTGCAGCGACGTCGTGGACAAGAAAACCGGCGAGATCTTCATCAACAAAGACACGATGTTCACCGAGGAGCTGTTGAAGAAGGTCAAGAAATCGGACATCAAAAAAATCCGCTTCCTGAAGCAGGAGGGGGTGGGCGAGAGCTCCGTCATCGCCAACACCATCCTGAAGGACATCGCCCGTTCGAACGAGGAGGCCCTGAACGCGATCTACCAGCAGCTCCGGTCCGGCGAAGCGCCCGACCTCGACACGGCGAAGAATCTCCTGGAACGCCTCTTCTTCAACGCGAAGCGCTATGATCTCGGCGACGTGGGGCGCTACCGGATGAACGCCAAGCTCGGCCTGACCATCCCGGTGACGACCACGACCCTGACGAAGGAAGACATCATCGCGATCATCAACTACCTGATCGATCTCCAGCAGGGGAAGAAGACGGTCGACGACATCGATCACCTCGGGAACCGGCGCGTCCGGACCGTGGGCGAACAGATCGGCCAGCAGTTTAACATCGGACTCGCGCGCATGGCGCGGACCATCCGCGAGCGTCTCAGCCTCCGCGACCAGGAAAAAATCACCCCGCAGGATCTCGTCAACGCGCGGACGATCACGAGCGTGATCAACGCATTTTTCGGCACCAACCAGCTGTCGCAGTTCATGGACCAGACGAACCCCCTTGCGGAGATCACGCACAAGCGCAGGATGTCGGCTCTCGGACCCGGCGGTTTGACCAGGGAGCGGGCGGGTTTCGAGGTGAGAGACGTCCATTATACCCATTACGGCCGGCTCTGCCCCATCGAGACTCCCGAGGGACCGAACATCGGACTCATTTCGTCCCTCTGCGTTCATGCCCATGTCAATGAATTCGGGTTCATCGAGACTCCCTACCGGAAGGTGAAGAGCGGAAGGGTGAGCGACGAGATCGAATACATGACGGCGGAAATGGAGGACCGGTACACCATCGCCCAGGCGAACGCGGCGCTGGATGAGAAGGGAAAATTCGTGACCGAGCGCGTGAAGGCGCGGTTGCAGAGCGATTACCCGCTGGTGAAGCCGGAGGAGCTGCAGTACATGGATGTCGCTCCGAATCAGATCGCGAGCGCCGCTGCCGCGCTGATCCCGTTCCTCGAACACGACGACGCGAACCGCGCCCTCATGGGCTCGAACATGCAGCGCCAGGCGGTTCCGCTCCTCCGCCCCGAAGCTCCGACGGTGGGCACGGGACTGGAAGGGAAGATCGCCCGGGACGCCCGGACGATGATCGTCGCGGAGATGAACGGCGTGGTGGAGTATGTCGATTCGAATTCGATCGTGGTGAATTACGACATCGACGAGACGAACCCCGAAGCGCTCGTCAGTTTCGACGACAAGAAGAGGGTCGAGTATCACCTCATCAAGTTTTTCCGGACCAATCAGGACACCGCCATCAATCAGCGGGCGAACGTGAAACCCGGACAGTCCGTCCGGAAGGGGGACATCCTCGCGGACGGTTGTGCGACCGAGCACGGCGAGCTGGCCCTCGGGCGGAACGTCCTCGTGGCGTTCATGCCGTGGCTCGGCTATAATTTTGAGGACGCGATCGTCGTGAACGAGAAGGCGGTCTCCGAAGACACCTTCACCTCCCTGCATATCGAGGAGTTTGAGCTGCAGGTGCGCGATACGAAGCGCGGCGAAGAGGAGTTGACCCGCGAGATTCCCAACGTGAGCGAGGACGCGGTGAAGGACCTGGATGAAAACGGCGTCATCCGCGTCGGCGCGGAGGTCCTGGAAGGCGACATCCTCATCGGAAAGATCACCCCCAAGGGCGAGACGGAATCGACTCCGGAAGAAAAACTGTTGAAGGCGATCTTCGGCGAAAAAGCCGGCGACGTCAAGGACGCTTCGCTCAAGGCGCCCCCCGGAATGAAGGGGATCGTGATCGCGACCAAGCTCTTCAGCCGCAAGAAGAAGGACTCCGAGTCGAAGAAGGAAGACAAGCGCCTGGGCGAGCAACTCGACCGGGCCTACAAAAAGGCGATCAAAGGGAACGTCGAGAAGCTCGGACGGAAGCTGGGGTTGCTCCTGGCGGGCGAGAAGTCGGCCGGCATCCGGGATACCGGCGGCGAAATCGTCATCCGCGGCGGGACACAGCTCAAGGAGGAGACGTTCGTCAACCTCGAGGTGATCGAATCCCTCGACGCCTCCTCGGACTGGGTGGAGGACAAGAAGAAGAACGCGCTGGTCGCGAAGATTTATCAGAATTTCGTCCAGAAGCAAAAGGATGTCGAGGAGTACTACAAGCACGAGAAGACAAAAATCATGCTGGGCGACGAACTCCCCTCCGGAATCGTGCAGCTTGCAAAGGTGTATGTCGCCAAGAAGCGGAAACTCTCGGTGGGCGACAAGATGGCGGGCCGGCACGGCAACAAGGGAGTCGTCGCGAAGGTGGTGCCTCCCGAGGACATGCCGTTCATGGAAGACGGCACGCCGGTCGACATCGTCCTCAACCCGCTCGGCGTTCCCTCCCGGATGAACCTGGGCCAGCTCTTCGAGACGGCCCTGGGATGGGCCGGAAAGAAGCTCGGCCTGAAATACGCCTCCCCGATTTTTGACGGGGCGAGCTGGGAGGATGTCCAGGCGGAGCTTGCCAAGGCGAACCTCAACCCGAATTCCAAGGCGATCCTGTTCGACGGGCGGACGGGGGAGCAGTTCGACCAGGACGTGACCGTCGGCTTTATCTACATGATGAAGCTCTCGCACCTCGTCGACGACAAGATCCATGCGCGTTCCATCGGTCCCTACTCCCTCATCACGCAGCAGCCGCTCGGCGGAAAGGCCCAGTTCGGCGGCCAGAGGTTCGGAGAGATGGAGGTCTGGGCGCTTGAAGCGTACGGCGCGGCCAACATCCTCCAGGAAATCCTGACGGTCAAGAGCGACGACGTCTACGGGCGAGCCAAGCTGTACGAATGCATCGTCAAGGGAGACAATCTTCCGGAGCCGAACGTTCCGGAATCCTTCAACGTGCTGGTCCGCGAGTTGATGGGCCTTGGCCTGGATCTCAAAATAGAATAACGAACTCGGAGAGTCTGACAATGGCATTCACGCACGAAAATATCATCAAGAAGAATTTCTCGAAGATCACGATCACGCTCGCGTCGTCCGACCTGATCCTCTCGCGGTCCCACGGCGAGGTGACGAAGCCCGAGACGATCAACTACCGGTCGTTCCGGCCCGAGAAGGACGGATTGTTCTGCGAAAAGATTTTCGGCCCGGTTCGCGATTGGGAATGCCACTGCGGCAAATACAAACGCATCCGGTACAAGGGGATCATCTGCGACCGCTGCGGCGTGGAAGTGACCCAGAAGAGCGTCCGGCGGGAACGGATGGGGCATATTTCGCTCGCCGTGCCGATCGTCCATATCTGGTACTTCCGCTCGTCGCCCTCGAAGATCGGCAACATTCTGGGGCTGAGCGGCAAGGATCTCGAGCGGATCATCTACTACGAGTCCTATGTCGTCGTGCAGCCCGGGACCACCGGGCTCCATCAGATGGACCTCCTCTCCGAGGAACAATACTACGACGTGCTCGCCTCGCTGCCGGACAAGAATCAGGATCTCGAAGACACGGACGACAAGAAATTCATCGCGAAAATCGGCGGCGACGCGATCAAGGCGCTCCTGAAGCGGGTCGCCATCGAGGGGCTCGCGGCCGAGCTCCGGAGCGGTTCGAAGGATGAAACCGCGATTCAGAAGAAGCAGGAGCTGTTGAAACGGCTCCGCGTCGTCGAGGCGTTCCGGGAGCGGGAAAACGGCCCGGCCAACAAGCCCGAGTGGATGGTCCTGGACGTCATCCCGGTCATTCCTCCCGAACTCCGGCCGCTGGTGCCTCTCGAAGGGGGGCGGTTCGCGACGTCCGATTTGAACGACCTCTATCGCCGCGTCATCATCCGGAACAACCGCCTGAAGAGGCTCATCGAGATCAAGGCGCCGGAGGTGATCCTCCGCAACGAAAAGCGGATGCTGCAGGAGGCGGTCGATTCCCTCTTCGACAATTCGCGCCGGGTCAACGCGGTCCGGTCCGACAACAACCGCGCGCTCAAGTCGCTCTCCGATATGCTGAAAGGGAAGCAGGGGAGATTCCGCCAGAACCTGCTGGGGAAGCGCGTCGATTACTCCGGCCGTTCCGTGATCGTCGTGGGACCGGAGCTGAAACTGCATGAGTGCGGCCTTCCGAAAGACATGGCGGTCGAGCTGTTCAAACCGTTCATCATCCGGAAGCTGATCGAGCGCGGCCTTGTGAAGACCGTCAAGAGCGCCAAGAAGATGGTGGACAAGAAGGGCCAGGAGGTCTGGGAAATTCTCGAGAATATCATCGACGGGCATCCGGTCCTTCTGAATCGCGCCCCGACGCTTCACCGTCTCGGCATCCAGGCGTTCCAGCCGGTTCTCGTGGAGGGGAAAGCCATCCGGATTCACCCGATGGTCTGCACGGCGTTCAACGCCGACTTCGACGGCGATCAGATGGCCGTACACGTGCCGCTTTCGTTTGACGCCCAGCTCGAGGCGAGAATCCTGATGCTTTCAAGCCACAATATTCTCTCCCCGTCAAACGGCGCCCCGATCGTCCACCCGACCCAGGACCAGGTGCTGGGATGCTACTACCTCACGAAGTCCAAGGCCGGAGACCTCGGCGAAGGGAAGCTCTTCTCCTCGCCCCGCGAGGTGATCATCGCCCATAACCTCAACAGGCTGGGACTCCATGCCCGCATCAAGGTGCGGATAGACGGAAAGATGATCGAGACGACGACCGGCAGGGTGATTTTCAACCAGATCGTGCCCAAAGAGCTCGGGTTCATCAACGAGCTGCTCAACAAGAAGCGCCTGACGCAGATCGTGCAGACGGCGTTCCGCGGCTCGGGCAACCTCCGCACGGCGGAATTCCTGGATAATCTCAAGGACCTCGGGTTCGCCTACGCGACCAAGGGGGGATTGTCCGTGAGCGTCGGAGACGTGATCATACCGAAGGAAAAAGAGGAAGTCATCGGAAAATCGACGCGGGACGTCGAAAACGTGCAGAACCAGTACTATCGCGGGTTCATCACGAACGGCGAGAGGTACAATAAGGTCATCGATATCTGGACGCGAACGACGAACAGGGTGGCCGAGAGGCTCTTCGACGCCCTCCAGCACGCGCGCGACGGGTTCAACTCCCTCTATATGATGGTTGATTCAGGCGCGAGAGGCTCGAAGGAGCAGGTGCGCCAGCTCGCGGGAATGCGCGGACTGATGGCGAAGCCGCAGAAGAGCATGTCGGGAGCCACGGGGGAATTGATCGAAAACCCGATCATTGCCAACTTCCGCGAGGGGTTGTCGATCCTCGAGTACTTCATCTCGACCCACGGAGCGCGAAAGGGGCTCGCCGACACCGCGTTGAAGACGGCGGATGCCGGTTATCTCACCCGCCGGCTTGTCGACGTGGCGCAGGACGCGATCATCGCGGCGGAGGATTGCGGCACGATCCGCGGCGTCGTCACCGGACCGCTGAAGGAAGGCGAAGACGTGAAGGAGCCGCTCTCCGAGCGTATCCTCGGGCGCGTCGCCGTGCATGACGTGATCGACCCCCTGACCCGCAAGACGCTTGTGAAGGCCGGCGAGGAGATCGACGAGAAGAAGGCCGCTGCGATCGCGGACACGTCGATCGAGACGGTCGAAATCCGCTCCGTGCTTGCCTGCGAGGCGAAGCGGGGAGTCTGCGCGAAATGCTACGGGCGGAACCTCACCACTTCGAAGATCGTCGAGCCGGGCGAACCCGTGGGCATCATCGCCGCGCAGTCCATCGGCGAGCCGGGCACCCAGTTGACGCTCAGAACGTTCCACACCGGCGGCACCGCGAGCCTGATCGCGACACAGTCGCAGATCGTTTCGAAATTCGACGGAAGGGCCAAGTACGACGGCATCAAGTTCCTGAAGCAGGCGGACGCGGACGGGAGACTCATCGTGCTCGGCCGCAGCGGTGTGATCAACATCCTCGACACCGACAACCGCGTGCTCACCAAATACGACGTCCCCTACGGCGCGACCCTGCTCGTCACAGACGGGGCCCCCGTCAAACGGAGCGAGATCATCTACGAATGGGATCCGTATAATGCTGTCATCATTTCCGAGCATCGCGGCGTCGTCAAGTATCAGGACCTGAAGGAAAACATCACCTACCGCGAAGAACCGGACGAACAGACGGGACACATTCAGAAGGTCGTCATCGATTCGCGCGACCGGACGCTGAGCCCCACCATCAACGTCGCGAACGACAAGGGACAGAAAGTCGGAAGCTATATCATCCCGACCAGGGCCCACATGATCGTGAACGACGGCGAGGAGGTGCAGTCGGGGACGGTGCTCGTCAAGATTCCGCGCGACAGCGGAAAGACGCGCGACATCACCGGAGGCCTTCCCCGCGTGACGGAGTTGTTCGAGGCGAGAAGCCCCGCCGATCCCGCCATCGTCTCCGAAATCGACGGCGTTGTCAAGTTCGGCGCCCAGAAGAGGGGATCGCGCGAGATCAAGGTCATGAGCCACGACGGCCTGGACGAGCGCCATTATCTGATCCCCATGGGCAAACATATTCTCGCGCAGGAGAACGACGTCATCCGCGCCGGGGAGCGCCTCTCCGACGGGGCGATCGACCCGCACGACATCCTCCGGATCAAGGGTGTGGGGGCGGTCGAGGAGTACCTCGTCAACGAAATCCAGGAAGTCTACCGGATGCAGGGCGTGAAGATCAACGACAAGCACATCGAGGTGATCGTGCGCCAGATGATGCAGAAGGTCCGCGTCGTCGATCCGGGCGATACCCGGTTCCTCGAGGACGACCATGTCGACATCATCCCGGTGAACCTCGAGAACGAGAGCCTGAAGGATCAGGTGATCATCACCAAGAAGGGCGACGCGAAACTCAAGGAAGGCCAGTTGATCTCGAAGAAGAAAGTGCGCGAGGCGAACACCGACCTCCGGAAAAAGAGCAAGAAGATCGCGGAGTTCCGTGACGCGATGCCGGCCACCTCGGAGCCGATCCTGCTCGGGATCACGCAGGCGGCGCTCTCCACGGACAGCTTCATCTCCGCGGCGTCGTTCCAGGAAACAACGAAGGTGCTGACCGATGCCGCGATCGAGGGGAAGGTCGACCTGCTGCTCGGCCTCAAGGAAAATGTGATCATGGGCCACCTCATTCCCGCCGGCACCGGTCTGAAAAAATTCCGGAATGTGATCGTGCTGCCGAGAGAGGAAGCGCCCGCGCCGGAAGTGTCGCTGGTGCCCGAAGAAATGGTGCTCGAAAAGAAGAAAGTCCGGAAGAGGGAGAAGGCGGCGACCTGACCCCGGCGGGCCCGGCCGCGCCGCTCAAACCGCCCCAAACGGCGCCCCGGGGGCGTTCCCCGGGTTTCGGGCTTTGTTGATGAATCTAATTGACAATATCATGGAAATTGCGTATCTTTATAGGCTTTGACGAAATTCAGGAGATAATCATCTGCCCACGATAAATCAACTTGTCCGGTTAAGCCGGGAGCAAGTGACCTTTAAAAGCAAGGCGCCTGCGTTGCAGGGGTCCCCGCAAAAACGGGGAGTTTGCACGAGAGTCTACACGACCACGCCGAAAAAGCCGAATTCGGCCCTCCGGAAGGTGGCCCGTGTACGGCTTACGAACAGCCTGGAAGTGACCGCGTATATCCCCGGCGAGGGGCATAATTTGCAGGAGCACTCCATTGTCCTGATCCGCGGGGGCAGGGTGAAGGATCTTCCGGGCGTCCGCTACCATATCGTGCGGGGAACGCTCGACACGGCCGGAGTCACCGACCGCAAACAGGGGCGATCAAAGTACGGAGCCAAGAGGCCTAAGTAGAGAGTATGAGAAAGAAGACCGCAGCCAGAAGAATTACACCGCCGGACCCGAAATTCAACGACGTGTTGGTTTCCAAGTTTATCAACAGCGTCCTGAAGGAAGGGAAGAAACACCTCGCGCGCCGCATCGTCTACAATGCATTTACGATCGCCGAGCAGAGGGGAAAAGGCACAGGGCTCGAGATATTCAAGAAGGCCGTCAGCAACGTGAAGCCGGTCCTCGAAATCCGGGCGCGGAGAGTCGGAGGCGCGACCTACCAGATCCCGACCGAAGTGCGGCCGGACCGGAGTATCGCGCTGGCGATCCGCTGGTTGATCAACTACGCGGGCGAGAGGAAAGACAAATCGATGTCGTTGAAGCTCGCCGCCGAATTCCTCGCCGCGGCGAATAACGAAGGAAGCGCGGTAAAGAAAAAAGAAGACACCCATAAGATGGCAGAAGCCAACAAGGCGTTCGCGCACTTCAAGTGGTGAGCGGATCAGCCCCGCGGCCGACGATGAACCGAAGGTACACGATCAGTGAGAATTTGAAACTATGCCCAGAGTATATCCCTTAGAACGAACAAGAAATATCGGCATCATGGCCCACATCGATGCCGGTAAGACGACCACGACGGAACGCATCCTGTTCTATACCGGTGTCCTGCACCGGATGGGAGAGGTGCACGACGGCGCGGCGACGATGGACTGGATGGAGCAGGAGAAGGAGCGCGGGATCACGATCACGAGCGCGGCCACGACCTGCTTCTGGAACAACCACCGGATCAACATCATCGACACGCCCGGCCACGTCGATTTCACGGTTGAAGTCGAACGCTCGCTGAGGGTCCTCGACGGTGCGGTCGCGTTGTTCTGCGCGGTCGGCGGAGTGGAGCCCCAGTCGGAAACCGTGTGGCGCCAGGCGGACAAGTACGGCGTCCCCCGGCTCGCATTCGTCAACAAGATGGACCGCGTCGGCGCCGATTATTTCAACTGCATCTCGATGATGAAGACCCGGTTGGGCGCGAACGCAGTTCCGATCCAGATCCCCGTCGGCGAAGGGGATATTTTCACCGGAATCATCGATCTGATCACGATGAAGGCGCGGATCTTCCACGAGAGCACCGCCGGATCGACCTGGGACGACCTGGAAATCCCGCACGACCTTCAAAAGCTCGCGCAGGAATGCCGGACCAAGATGCTGGAAGCCGTTTCGGACGAAGACGACACGCTGCTCGAAAAATACCTGGAAGGGAAGGAAATTTCCCCCTCGGAGATCAGAGCCGTCCTCCGTCGCGCGTGCCTGAAAGTGAGCATCGTGCCGGTGCTCTGCGGTTCGTCCTTCAAGAACAAGGGCGTGCAGAGCCTCCTGGACGCCGTGGTCGATTTCCTCCCCTCCCCTCTCGATGTGGCGGGGGCCGAAATCATCGGCCACCATGCGAACATGAAGGACCACGTCAGCCGGAAAGTGAGCGACAAGGAGACGTTTACCGCGCTCGCGTTCAAGATCATGACCGATCCGTTTGTCGGAAAACTCACGTTCTTCCGCGTCTATTCCGGAAGCGTGGAAACCGGATCGTACGTGTACAACCCCGTCTCCGAGCGAAAAGAGCGGATCGGGCGGCTCCTCCGGATGCATGCGAACCACCGCGAGGATGTCGATGAAGCGTTCACCGGGGATATCGTCGCCGTTGTCGGCCTGAAGCACACCCGGACGGGTGATACGCTCTGTGACGAGAAGGATCCGATCATTCTTGAAAAGATGATCTTCCCCGATCCCGTCATCTCGGTCGCCATCGAGCCGAAGACGAAAGTCGACCAGGAGAAGATGGGGGAGGCTCTCTCGAAGCTCGCAGAGGAGGATCCGACGTTCAGGGTTTCCACAAACGAGGAAACAGGGCAGACGATCATCAGCGGCATGGGCGAGCTGCACCTGGAGATCATCATCGACCGCATGAAGCGGGAATTCAAGGTCGAGGCCAACGTCGGGAAACCCCAGGTCGCCTACAAGGAGACCATCAGGAAGAAAGTCGAGCAGGAAGGGAAGTTCGTCCGGCAGTCGGGCGGGCGCGGACAGTTCGGCCACGTCTGGATTACCGTCGAGCCGAACGAGAAGGGGAAGGGATACGAGTTCGAGAACGCGATTGTCGGAGGAACCGTCCCGAAGGAATACATCAATTCGGTCTCCGAGGGCATCGTGGAAGCGATGCGCAACGGCGTCCTTGCCGGCTACCCGGTCGAGGATGTGAAGGTCAGCCTGTTCGACGGCTCCTACCACGACGTCGACTCTTCGGAGATGGCGTTTAAGATCGCGGGCTCGATCGCATTCAAGGCGGCGGCGAAGAAGGCGAACCCGGCCCTGCTGGAACCGGTGATGGATGTCGAGGTCGTGACGCCGGAGGAATACATGGGAGACGTGATGGGCGATTTGAGCTCGAGGCGCGGAAAGATCGAAGGGTTGACCGCCCGGAAGGACGCCCAGGTCATCAAGTCGAAGGTTCCCCTGTCGGAAATGTTCGGTTACTCGACCCAGCTCCGGTCGATGACGCAGGGGAGAGCGATCTACACGATGCAATTCTCGCACTACGAGGAAGTTCCCCGGAATATTTCGGACCAGATCATCGAAAAAGTTAAAGGCAAGGAAGCAGTCCTCGCATAACACAGAGAATCGTTCAACAGCTCAGCACTAAAGGAGATCTCAAGCATGGCAAAGGAAAAATTCAACAGAGACAAACCGCACGTCAACGTCGGAACGATCGGTCATATCGATCACGGGAAAACAACCCTGACCGCGGCTATCACCATGTGCCTGAGCAAGAAGGGCCTGGCCTCGGTCCGGACGTTCGACAGCATCGATAACGCCCCCGAGGAGCGGGAGCGCGGCATCACGATCGCCGTCGCGCACGTCGAGTATTCCACCTCCAAGCGCCATTACGCTCACGTCGATTGCCCCGGCCATGCCGACTATATCAAAAACATGATCACCGGCGCGGCGCAGATGGACGGCGCCATCCTCGTCGTCGCGGCCAACGACGGCCCGATGCCGCAGACCCGCGAGCACATCCTTCTCGCGCGCCAGGTCGGCGTTCCCCGGATCGTCGTGTTCCTGAACAAGATCGACATGGTCGACGACCCCGAGTTGATCGAGCTGGTCGAAATGGAGTTGCGCGACCTGCTGAAAAAGTATGATTTCCCCGGCGACGAGATCCCCATCATCCGCGGGAGCGCGCTGAAGGCGATGGAACGCGCGCTGGCGGCCGACGCGAAACCGGATGACGCCGCATTCAAGCCCATCTTCGAGCTGATGGACGCCGTCGACAGCTACATCCCGCTTCCGAAGCGCGACATCGACAAGCCGTTCCTGATGCCGATTGAAGACGTGTTCTCGATCACGGGACGCGGCACCGTCGGAACCGGCCGCGTCGAACGCGGCAAGGCGAAGGTCGGCGATGAAGTCGAGGTCGTCGGTCTGGGCTCCCACAAGAAGACCGTCATCACCGGCGCGGAGATGTTCCGCAAGGAGCTCGACGAAGTCCAGGCGGGCGACAACGCCGGCCTGCTGCTCCGCGGCGTGGAAAAAGCGGAGCTCGAGCGCGGGATGGTCATTTCCAAGCCCGGTTCGATCACGCCGCATAAGAAATTCACGGCCCAGGTCTACGTGCTCAAGAAGGAGGAGGGCGGACGCCACACCCCCTTCTTCAGCGGATACCGTCCCCAGTTCTATTTCCGGACGACCGACGTGACGGGGGTTGCAACGCTTCCCTCCGGCACCGAAATGGTGATGCCGGGCGACAACGTCGATAACATGTCGGTCGAGCTGATTACGACGATCGCGATGGAAGACGGTTTGCGATTTGCCATACGCGAGGGCGGACACACCGTCGGAGCGGGCGTCGTCACAAAGATTCTCGAATAGCACTACAGGAAAACGCCCCACGTGGCCGGACAAAAAATACGCATCAAACTGAAATCGTACGATCACGCGTTGATCGACAAGTCGGCGGAGAAGATCATCAAGACGGTGAAATCGACCGGCGCGGTGGTCTCGGGACCGATCCCGCTGCCGACCAAGCGCACGCTCTATACCGTGCTGCGTTCGCCGAACGTCGACAAGAAATCGCGCGAGCAATTCGAAATGCGATCCCATAAGCGCCTCATTGACATCCTCAATTCGTCCAACAAGACAGTTGATTCGTTGATGAAGCTTGAGCTCCCCGCAGGCGTCGATGTGGAGATCAAAGTTTAACACAGACTCGGGTTTGTAGCTCCGACAGCGGGCCTCTCCCTTGTTTCCCGTGCGCCGGTCAAACGGGCCACGTTCATTGTTCAATATCCTCTTATGTCAGGAATTCTAGGTAAAAAAATCGGGATGACGAGTGTCTTCGACGAAACAGGCGAAGCCATTCCCTGTACGGTCATCGAAGCGGGGCCCTGTTTCGTGGCCCAGATCAAGACGAAGGAAGCCGACGGTTACGAAGCGGTCCAGCTCGGGTTTGGCGACGCCAAAGTCCGGCTCGTGAACAAGCCCGCCGCCGGACACTTCAAGAAGGCGGGCATCCCCGCGAAGCAGATGCTTCGCGAGTTCAAGGGCTTCGATACGGCCAGGTTCCCGCTCGGCGCGGAGATCAAGGTCGACGCGCTCTTCACCAAGGGCGAACTTGTTTCCGTCGCCGGGACGTCGAAGGGACGGGGTTTTCAGGGCGTCGTCAAACGCCATCATTTCGGCGGAGGGTTCCGGACGCACGGACAGAGCGACCGCGAACGCGCTCCCGGTTCGATCGGTTCAAGCTCGTACCCGTCGAGGGTGTTCAAGGGGATGCGCATGGCCGGCCGCATGGGCGGCGAGCGCGTGACCGTGAAGCATCTCCGGGTGGTTCAGGTGATCCCGGAATCGAATTTGCTGCTCATCCGGGGATCCATCCCGGGGCACATCAACAGTTACGTTGAGATTCTCAAAGAAGGATAGGACGTCTCCCGACAAGGCCATGGAACTGCACATCTATAAAAAGGACGGGACGGAAAGCGGCGAGCGCATCGAGCTTTCTCCCGCCGTCTTCGAAATCGAGCCGAACGATCATGCGATCTACCAGGCGGTGACGGTGCATCTCGCAAACCGGCGCCAGGGGACCGCAAAAACGAAAACCTACGGCGAGGTGAGCGGCAGCGGAAAGAAACTCTGGAAGCAGAAGCACACGGGCCGTGCGAGAATCGGCGCCGCCCGGTCGCCGCTGTGGAAGGGGGGCGGGACGATCTTCGGACCGATGCCCCGCGACTACTCCAATAAACTGCCGAAGCAGATCCGGCAGCTCGCGCGGAAATCCGCGCTGAGCTACAAGGCGAAAAGCGCGTCGATCAAAATCGTCGAAGATTTTTCGCTCGGGGAGATCAAGACGAAGAATCTTGCGGCCATCCTGAAGGCGCTGGAGCTCTCGGGCAGGAAGACGCTTCTGGTGGTGCCGCAGCGGGACGAAGCGATCTGGAAGTCCGGCCGCAACATGCCCCTGCTCCACGTCATCGAAGCGGCCAAGGCGTCCACCTACGAAATTCTCGACAATCAGATCCTGCTGATCCAAAAGAGCGCGGTCCAATTGTTGGAAAAAACGTTTCATGAAGGGCAATCATGATCGGCATCCTTTACCGTCCCATCGTGACGGAAAAAATGACAAACATGCAGGAAAAAGGGCTGTACGCGTTCGAGGTTGATCCGGCCGCGAACAAAATCGACATCGCCCGCGCCGTCGAAAAGAAGTTCGGCGTGAAGGTGACGAACGTGCGCACCATGAATTACAAGGGCAAGTCCAAGGCGCAAATGACCCGGAGGGGGTCCTTCCGCGGAAAGACGGCACATTTTAAGAAGGCGCTCGTCACCCTCAAAGAGGGCGACAAGATCAACCTGTTCGAGAACATTTAACACCCGGAGAGAGAAGAAAAGACACATGGGTATCCGAATCCTGAAGCCGAACACCCCGGGCACGCGATGGATGACAATTCCGACCTTCGAGGAGATCACGAAGTCGAAGCCCGAGAAGTCGCTCCTCGAACCGCTGAAGAGTTCCGGCGGCAGGAACACCAACGGCCATATCACGTCCCGGCACCGGGGCGGCGGGCACAAGCGTTTCTACCGGATCATCGATTTCAAACGGGACAAGAAGGGCGTGAACGCCAAGGTCGTCGCCATCGAATACGATCCCAACCGCTCCGCGAGGATCGCCCTGGTGATGTATACCGGCGGAGAGAGACGGTATATCCTCGCGCCCGACGGCCTGAAGGTGGGCGAGGTGATCGCCTCCGGGCCCGACGTGGACATCAAAGTGGGCAACTCGATGCCGCTCGCGAACATCCCGGTCGGCACCTTCATCCATAACGTCGAGCTGCGGCCCGGTAAGGGCGGGCAGATCGCCAGGAGCGCCGGCTGCTCGATCCACATGATGGCGAAAGAGGGAAAGTACGCGCAACTCCGGATGCCTTCGGGCGAGATCCGGAACGTCCCCCAGGAATGCTACGCGACGATCGGCGTCGTCGGCAACATCGACCACGAGAACATCAGCATCGGCAAAGCGGGCCGGTCGAGATGGCTCGGCATTCGCCCGCAGTCGAGGGGCGTGGTGCAGAACCCCGTCGATCACCCCCACGGCGGAGGCGAGGGGAAGTCGCCGCAGGGGAACCCCCACCCCGTATCGCCCTGGGGCTGGCACACGAAGGGGAAGAAGACCAGGCATCACAAGCTGCAATCGAACAAGTATATCGTTAAGCGCCGCAAATAATCGCAGGATCGGAATTACCGCATGACTCGATCGCTCAAAAAAGGACCGTACGTAGACCCGGGGCTTCTCGCCAAGATAGAGGCGATGGCGGCTTCCGGCCAGAAGAAGGTCATCAAGACCTGGTGCCGGTCCTCCACGATCACCCCCGATTTTGTCGGGCTCACGCTCGCGGTGCACAACGGAAACAAGTTTATTCCCGTCTATGTCCATGAGGGAATGGTGGGACACAAGCTCGGAGAATTCGCCCCGACCCGTATTTTCAGGGGGCATCCCGGTTTGAGGACTGAAACGACGACCACCACAGAGGGTTAACAAGATGCTCGAAGCACGCGCCATCAACCGGTATATCAACTCTTCCCCGCGGAAGATGCGTCTGGTGATCGATCTCATCCGCGGCCGCTCCGTTCCGGAAGCGCTGAGTATCCTTCACTTCACCGCGAAGTCCGCGGCGAAGGTCGCCGAGAAAGTCGTCCGGTCGGCGGTTTCCAATTTGCAGAATAAAGACGAGGCGGGCCGGGTCGATCCGGAATCTCTCTACATCAAGGAGGTCTTCGTCGACGGCGGCCCGGGCATGAAACGCATGCTGCCGGCGCCGATGGGCCGGGCCTACCGGATCGTCAAGCGGTCGAACCATCTCACGATTGTCGTCGCACAGAAGAAGATCAAGGCGAAGGCCGCTCATAAAACGCGGGCGAAGGAAGCTTCCCACAAGGAAGGCTCGCCCAAGGAAGTTTCGGCCAAATCAACATCACGCAAGCAGACTTCACCAACAGAAGAGAAAGAGTAGCGTCCACTTGGGCCAAAAAGTACATCCGGTCGGTTTTCGCCTCGGCATCCTGCGGTCGTGGGATTCAAACTGGTACGACGACAAGGATTTTGCCGGGAAACTTCAGGAAGACTCCAAAGTCCGGAGTTACGTCCACAATCGTCTGAAGAAGGCCGGAATATCGCGAATCCTGATCGACCGGACCCCCAAGAAGGCGGTGATCACGATCCATACCTCGCGCCCCGGCATCGTCATCGGCCGGAGCGGGAAAGAAATCACCCAACTGGAAGAGGAGTTGAAGCAGATCACCAATAAAGAGGTGAAGATTCTCATTCACGAGATCAAGAGACCGGAGCTGGACAGCTTCCTGCTGGCCGAGAATATCGCGGGTCAGCTCGAAGGAAGAATGTCGTTCCGGCGCGCGATGAAGATGGCGATCACCTCCGCGATGCGGATGGGCGCCGAAGGGGTTCGCGTGATGTGCGGCGGGCGGCTCGGCGGAGCGGAAATCGCCAGGTCGGAGCAATACAAAGAGGGCCGCATTCCCCTTCACACGCTTCGCGCCGATATCGACTATGCCCAGGCGACCGCCATGACGATCTATGGGACCATCGGCGTAAAAGTCTGGATCTGCCGCGGCGAAGTGCTCGACAGAGTGACCAAGTAACAAACGGAAGATTGTTGAGGAAAAATGTTACTCCCAAAAAGAGTTAAATACCGAAAGGCCCAGCGGGGCCGGATGCGCGGGAAAGCCACCCGCGGAGCGAGCGTCGCGTTCGGGGATTTCGGCCTGAAAGCGCTCGAGCCGGGATGGATTACGCAGAGGCAGATCGAGGCGGCGCGCGTGGCGCTGACCCGCCTGATGAAGCGCGAGGGAAAGGTCTGGATCAGGATCTTCCCGAGCAAGCCCGTGACAAAGAAGCCGGCCGAGACGCGTATGGGAAGCGGCAAGGGCGTGCCGGAATTCTGGGTGGCGGTGGTAAAGCCCGGCACGATCATGTTTGAACTGGGCGGGATCAAGAAAAACGTGGCTTCGGAAGCGATGGACCTGGCCTCCCACAAGCTTCCGATCAAGACGCGCATGGTCACACGTCCCTCGTACCAGGCCGGTTGACAAGCAGGAGGAATGAAACGTGAAGATATTTGAAGTTCGGGAACTGCCGGAGCTGGAACTGGCGAAACGGATGAAGGACGAGGAGGAGAATCTCGTTCACCTGAAGTTTCAGAAGGCGACCAGCCAGCTGGAGAATCCGATGCAAATCCGGAAATGCCGCCGCGACATCGCGAAGATGAAGACCGTTCTCCGGGAACGGCAGCTTCGCGCCGCTGCGGCCACAGTGAAGAATCCTCCCAAAGGGAACTGAACATGGAATCCGCAGGCGCCTCGATTGTACGGCCGACCCAGCGCAAAATGCGCATCGGGAAAGTCGTGAGCAACAAGATGCAGAAGAGCATTGTCGTCGCGATCGAGCGGCGCGTGCCCCACGGCCTCTATAAGAAGTACTTCAAACGGACTTCAAAGCTGATGGCGCACGACGAAAAACAGGAAGCGCGCATCGGCGATGTGGTCAAGATCATGGAAGTTCGCCCTCTGAGCAGCCGGAAGCGGTGGCGGCTCATCGAAATCGTGGAAAAAGCAAAATAAGCGCAGGGACTGCAAGCCGATGATCCAGGAAGAAACAAATCTCGTCGTGGCGGATAATTCAGGGGCCAAGAAGGTCCGTTGCATCCGGGTGCTCGGCGGGCACGACCGACGCTACGCCGGAGTGGGCGACCTGATCGTCGTCTCGGTGAAGAGCGCGATCCCCGGCGCCGCGATCAAGAAGGGCGAGATGTCCCGGGCGGTGATCGTGCGGACGAAGAAGGAGACCCGCCGCAAGGATGGTTCCTTCATCCGGTTCGACGAGAACGCCGCCGTGCTGCTGAACCCCCAGGGCGAACCCCGCGGGACGCGGATCTTCGGGCCGGTTGCCCGCGAATTGCGCGAAAAAAACTATATGAAAATCATCTCTCTTGCGCCGGAAGTCCTTTGAAAATCCACAAGAATGATACTGTGAAAGTCGTCGCGGGGAATTCCCGCGGAAAGACCGGAAAAGTGCTCAAAGTGTTCCGGGACAACGGAAGGGTGATCATCGAGGGCGTGAACATCATCCGCCGCCATTCGAGGCCCTCGCAGAAGAATCCGCAGGGCGGGATCGTCCAGAAAGAGGCCCCGATTAACGCACCGAACGTGATGGTGGTCTGCCCGAAGTGCAATACTCCTTCGAGGCTCGGACACAAACCCGTCACAGACGCAACGACCGGCAGAAAGCACATGATGCGCGTTTGCCGGAATTGCGAAGAGATGTTTTAGAAAAGAACTCGTATGGGAAAAGAACAAGCACCGAAGACACCGAAGACACCGAAGCCGGATAAAACTGAAAAGGGCGCCAAAAAGGCCCCCTCCGCGCAGCCTGCGGGAACGCAGGAGGCGGGAGTGGCGCCGCGCCTGCACGAGCTGTTTACCAAACAGCTGGTCCAGGATCTGGTGAAGCGCTTCAACTATTCGAACGTCATGCAGGTCCCCCGGCTCGAAAAAATCGCGATCAATGTCGGCGTCGGGCAGGCGACGCAGGATCCGAAGCTCCTGGACGTCGTCGTCAAGGACCTCGAGACGATCGTCGGCCAGAAGGTCGTGACCACGAAGGCGAAAAAGGCGGTTTCGAACTTCAAGCTGCGGGAAGGGCTCGCGATCGGCGCGAAGGTCACGCTGCGAAAGCACCGGATGTATGAATTCATGGACAGGTTCATCAGCGTCGCCGTGCCCCGGATCCGCGACTTCCGCGGGTTCTCCGATAAGTCCTTCGACGGGCGCGGGAACTATACCATCGGGGTGAAGGAGCATATCATCTTCCCCGAAATCGACGTCGATAAAGTGACGAAGGTCTTCGGAATGGACGTCTGCTTCGTGACGACCGCAAAGACGGACCAGGAAGCGTACGAACTTCTCAAGGGGTTCGGCATGCCGTTCGTACGGCGAGAGGAACCGGTCAAGGAAAAGACCGCTTCGGAACAACAGTAAGGAGAGACGACGTGGCACGTTTGGCGATGATGGAAAAGTCGAAGAAGACGCCCCGGTACCCGGTGCGAAAACACAACCGGTGCAACAACTGCGGCCGGCCGCGCGGCTTCCTCCGCAAATTCGGCATTTGCCGGATCTGCTTCAGGAAGATGGCCCTCGAGGGAAAAATTCCCGGCGTCGTAAAAGCGAGCTGGTAGGAGCAAAACAACCTTATGAACACTACAGACCCCATCGCAGATTATCTCACCCGGTTGCGGAACGCAATCCGGGCGCGCCACAAGCGCGTCGATATCCCCTCGTCATATTTGAAGCGGGAGATCACCAAGCTCCTGCTCGAGGAGCGGTTCATCGGAAGCTTTACGGAAATCCCCGACAACAAGCAGGGGACGCTGAGGATCGTGCTGCGCTCCTCCGACGGAGTCAACGCGATCACGGGACTCAAGCGGATCAGCAAGCCCGGCCTCCGGAAGTATGCCTCGGCCCGGGAACTGCCCCGCGTCCTGAACGGGCTTGGGATTGGGATCCTTTCGACGTCCAGGGGCGTGCTCACCGAAAAGAGCGCGGGCACGATGAACGTCGGCGGAGAAGTTCTCTGCCAGATCTGGTAACACCTCTTTTTTAGGAGAAGACAGTGTCGCGCATCGGAAGAAAACTGATACCCATCGCCAAGGGAGTGAAGGTGGAGCTCGCCGACGGACGGATTAAAGTCACCGGACCGAAGGGAGAGCTCTCCGCCGCGATTCCCAAAAGCATCGGGATCGACGTCAAGGAGAACGAAATCAGCGTGACGCGCTCGTCCGACGTCAAGGCGCAGGTGGCTCTCCACGGCACCTGGCGCGCGCTCATCAATAACATGGTGAAAGGCGTGTCCGAGGGCTTTGTGCGGAAGCTGGAGATCGTCGGAGTGGGGTACAAGGCGGAAGTGAAGGGAAAGAAAATTCAGTTCGCGCTCGGCTACTCGCACCCGATCCTCTTCGAGGCTCCCGCCGGCATCAAGATCGAAGTCCCGGTGCCCACAAACGTCACCATCTCAGGAATCGACAAACAACTGGTCGGCCAGGTTGCCGCTAAACTTCGCTCCTTCCGGCCCCCCGAGCCCTACAAGGGGAAAGGCGTGAAGTACGAAGGAGAATACATACGGCGCAAGGCAGGCAAGGCGGCGGCGACTGCAGGCGCGAAGGCAGGATAAGAGAGCATGATCAAAAAATCAAGAATTCTACGGCGGATGGAAATCAAGCGGCGCGTCCGCCTCAAGATCCAGGGGACCACGGAACGGCCGCGGCTGACGGTGTACCGGAGCCTGCATCATCTGTACGCCCAGCTCGTCGACGACTCGATCGGAAAGACGCTCGTCTCGACCTCGACCCTCTCGAAGGATCTCCGGGAAGAGCTGAAGGGCGTCAAGGCCAGGAAAGAGATCGCAAAGCGCGTGGGTATGAACGTGGGGAAGAAGGCAGTCGAGCAGAAGGTGAAGAGAGTCGTCTTCGACAGGAACGGCTACCTCTATCATGGAATCGTGAAGGCCCTGGCGGACGGTGCGCGCGAGGCGGGATTGGAATTCTGAGCCCCCGGGCCGGCTCGGGCGATCGATCGGACACTCGTTGCCGGGTCGTCTAATGGCAGGACAGCGGCCTTTGGAGCCGTCAGTGGAGGTTCGACTCCTCCCCCGGCAGCACGGACTCAACAGGACAACTACTTGGAGTACATGAACGTGGCGAGAATCAGAGCAGGCGAACTAGAGTTAAAAGACCGGTTGGTTCATATCAACCGGGTTGCGAAAGTCGTGAAGGGCGGCAGGCGCTTCAGCTTCAGCGCGATCGTCGTCGTCGGAGACGGGAACGGGCATGTCGGCATCGGGCTCGGCAAGGCGAACGAAGTCCAGGACGCGATCTCCAAGGGAATCGACGACGCGAAGAAGAATATCGTGACGGTGCCGGTGGTGAACGGAACGATCCCCCATGCCATCACCGCGAAGTTCGGAGCGTCGAAAGTTCTGCTGAAACCGGCTTCTCCCGGAACCGGCCTCATTGCCGGCGGCGGCGTGCGCGCGGTTCTCGAATCCGCCGGTATCAAGGATATTCTGACGAAATCGATCGGATCTTCCAACCCTCATAACGTGGTGAAGGCCACCCTCCAGGGACTCCTCTCGCTGATCGACGCGCGAACCATGGCGCAACGGCGCGGAATGTCTCTCGGGGAACTGTTCAGGACCCCGGCCAAAACCACCGAAGCCGTGAATTGATTATGACTCGAAAACTCAAAATTACACAGGTCGTCAGCCAGATCGATTGCCTCAAATCGCACAAACGCACGATCGAGGCTCTCGGATTGGGCAGGCCGAACTACTCCGTGATCAAGACCGATTCTCCCCAGATTCGCGGGATGATCAACAAGGTCAAGTATCTGGTCAAGGTCGAGGAGGTGGGCTAGAACGATGACCGACTCGATGCTGAGCAATCTCCATCCCGCCAAGGGCTCCCGGAAGCGCGTGAAGCGGATCGGGCGCGGCCAGGGATCCGGACACGGCGGGACCGCCACACGCGGCCACAAGGGCGAAGGCGCCCGCTCGGGCAGGCACGACCGCCCGTGGTTCGAGGGGGGACAAATGCCGCTCGTCCGGCGCGTCCCGAAATTCGGATTCACGAGCCCGTTCAAGGTGGAGTTTCAGACCGTGAACGTGGCGACCCTCGAGCGCCTCACCGCAGCCGGCAAGATCGCGGAAGGGAAAGTCGACCCCGCGATCCTGTACAAGCTCGGAGTTCTCTCGAAGAAGCACGTGCCGGTGAAGATCCTGGGCGACGGCGAATTGAAGTCGACCCTGGAGGTCTCCGCGCAGGCGTTCAGCAAGAGCGCGGTGCTGAAAATCGAGAGTGCCGGCGGCAAGGCGCTGACAGTCAAGCGGTCCGGAACTTAGTGCATGGCGAAGTTAAGCGAGAGCTTTCGGAACATCTTCAAGATTCAGGAACTACGCCAGCGAATCCTGTTTACAGCCGGGCTCCTGGTCGTCGTCCGGTTCGGGGCGCACGTGACGATTCCGGGCGTCGACGCGAAGGTCCTGTCGGAGGTCATGCGCAACCAGACCTCCAACACCCTGTTCGGCCTCTACGACCTCTTTGTCGGGGGAGCGTTCAGCAACGCGGCGATCTTCGCGCTGGGCATCATGCCCTACATCAGCGCGTCGATCATCATCCAGCTCCTCGGCGCCGTCATTCCGTACTTCCAGAAGCTCTCGAAGGAAGGCGAAGAGGGCCGCAAGAAGATCACCCAGCTGACCCGCTACGGGACGGTCTTCATCTCCCTGCTGCAGGCGTGGGGCGTCAGCGTCCAGATCGCGAGCATGTCCCCCGCGGGAACGCCGATCGTTCCGGCGGGAGTGCAGGGTTTCGGGTTCCATGTCTCGACGATGATCATCCTGACCGCGGGAACGGTGTTCATGATGTGGCTCGGAGAGCAGATCACCGAACGCGGAATCGGCAACGGCATCTCCCTCATCATCTTTATCGGGATTATCGCCCGGTTCCCGCACGCGATCCTGGACGAGTACCAGCTCGTGAGCCAGGGGGCGCGCGGCGCGATCATCGAATTGATCATCATCGGGCTGATGGTCTTCATCGTCGCGGGAATCGTGCTTGTCACCCAGGCGACGAGAAGGATTCCCGTGCAGTACGCGAAGCGGGTCGTCGGCCGCAAGATCTACGGCGGTGTGACGCAGTATATTCCGATGCGCGTCAACACCGCGGGCGTCATGCCGATTATATTCGCGCAGGCGATCATGTTCATACCGAACACGATCCTGACGTTCTTCCCCGATAGCGAGCTCCTGCAGGGGATGGCGGGATACCTGAACTACACGTCGGTCACGTACTCGGTCGCCTACGGCCTGATGATTATTTTCTTCACCTATTTTTATACGGCGGTCGCGTTCAATCCGAAGGATGTCGCCGAAACGATGCAGAAGCAGGGCGGGTTTATTCCCGGCATCCGTCCCGGGAAGAACACCTCCGATTTCATCGACAACATCCTGACGAAAATCACGCTTCCGGGGTCCATCTTTCTGGCGATCGTCGCGATCCTGCCGGCGTTCATGATCCGGATGGGAGTGACCGCGAACTTCGCGAGCTTCTTCGGCGGAACGAGTTTGCTGATTGTCGTCGGCGTCGGCCTGGATACCCTCCAGCAGATCGAATCCCATCTGCTCATGCGGCACTACGACGGATTCATGAAGAGCGGCAAGATCAAAGGCAGAAGGATGTAATGCCGGGCGCGGGCCGCGTTGCGTGGTAGGAGATCATTAGGAAGCATGGCGAAGGCAACGATCAAGTCGCCGCAGGAAATCGAACTGATGCGAGAGTGTTGTTGGATTGTGGCGGAAGTATTGCGGATTTTGAAAAAATTCATTCAACCGGGTATCACCACCAAAGAGCTCGACGCGATGGCCGAGGAGTACATACGATCCCAGAAGGGGGAGCCCGCGTTTAAGGGCTACGGAGCGGACCCGGAGAACCGGTTCCCGGCGAGCCTCTGCACCTCCATCGACGACGAGGTGGTGCACGGGATACCGGGTTCGAGAGCGTTGCGCGAGGGGGAAATCGTCTCGCTCGACGTCGGAGTCAAGAAGAATCAGTTTTTCGGCGACGGCGCATGGACCTTCGAGGTCGGGAAGATCTCGGAGGAGAAATCCCGCCTGCTGAAACGGGCGGAAGAGTCGCTCTACAAGGGGATCGCCCAGGCCAGGGCCGGAAACAGGGTCCACGACATTTCGGCGGCCGTCCAGAGCCACGTCGAAGGCGGCGGTTTTTCGGTCGTACGGGATCTGGTGGGCCACGGCGTGGGCCGCCATCTCCACGAGGATCCGGCGATTCCCAATTACGGCCAGGCCGGTACCGGTACCGTGCTTCAGCGGGGCATGACGCTTGCGATCGAGCCGATGGTCAATCTCGGGCGGTACCCGGTGCGCGTCGATCGCGACGGATGGACGATCCGCACGGCCGACGGCCAGCCCTCGGCCCATTTTGAGCATACGATCCTGGTGACCGACACCGAACCAGAAATTCTCACCGTCTAGTCCGGTTGATGGCGAAACAGGGTCCGATCACCATGGATGGAATCATTACCGAGACGCTTCCGAACGCGATGTTCCGGGTGCGGCTCGATAATGGACATGAGATTCTGGCGGTGATTTCCGGTAAAATGCGCATGCATTATATCAAAATTCTGGTGGGCGACAAGGTGACGGTTGAGATGTCACCGTATGACCTCAGCAAGGGCAGAATCACCTACCGGTACAAATAGAAGGGGTTGCGATGAAGGTACGATCATCGGTGAAGCGCTTATGTGAAAATTGCAAGATTATCCGACGCAAGGGCGTCGTGCGCGTGATCTGCAAGAACCCGAAGCACAAGCAACGTCAGGGATAATAACTCGAAAGGATTGTAAAGCGTGGCGCGTATAGCTGGAATCGACTTACCGAAGAACAAGCGTGCGGAGATCGGGCTGACCTATATTTTCGGCCTCGGCAGAACGAGCGCCCTGAAGATCCTTGAGCAGGCGGGAATCGAACCCGGGAAGCGCGTGGCCGAGTTGAACGACGAGGAAGTGGCCAGGATCCGCTCGATCATCACCTCCGACTACAAGGTGGAGGGAGCCCTGCGCAGCGAAGTCCAGATGAACATCAAGCGATTGATGGACATCAACTCCTACAGGGGATTACGCCACCGCAAGGGCCTGCCCGTCCGCGGCCAGCGAACCCGCACGAATGCCCGCTCCAGGAAGGGCAAGCGAAAGACAGTTGCAGGAAAGAAGAAGGTACTGGCCAAGAAGTAATCAACCAAGCGAGCAACCCAATGGCAAAACCAACAACGCCGTCCGGCCAGCAGTCCGGCGCGGCCAAGAAAAAAAAGAAGATCCAGGTCGACGTCACCGGCAAGGCGTACATCAAGGCGACGTTCAACAACGTGATGGTGACGATCACCGATGTCTACGGCAACGTCATCAGCTGGTCTTCCGCCGGCCGCAACGGCTTCAAAGGGTCACGGAAGAACACGCCGTTCGCCGCGCAGGTGACTGCGGAAGCCGCGGCCAAGGAAGCGTTCAGCCTCGGATTGCGCAAAGTCGACGTCTACGTCAAGGGGCCCGGGTCCGGGCGCGAGGCCGGAATCCGGTCCCTCCAGATGGTCGGGATCGAAGTTCTGAGCATCCGTGACATCACCCCGATACCGCATAACGGCTGCCGGCCGCCGAAGCGCCGCCGCGTCTAGCACCCCGGCGCACACACTGTTGCAGAAGCGCACCACTTCCTTCCGGGCGACCGGGAGGTTGTTCATCCAAGCAGAAGGAGATCATGGGCAGATATATCGAAGCAAGTTGCAGACTTTGTAGACGAGAGAGGCAGAAGCTATTTCTCAAGGGCACGAAGTGTTTCACGGAGAAGTGCCCCGTGGAGCGGCGCGCGTACCCCCCGGGCCAGCACGGCCAGAACCGGCGGCAGAAGATCTCCGAATACGGCGTCCAGCTCCGTGAAAAACAGAAGATCCGGCGGATGTACGGCCTGATGGAGGAGCAGTTCCGCAATTACTTCGAAAAGGCGCTCCGGAAAACGGGACGGACCGGCGAAACGCTCGTCAAGATGCTCGAGTGCCGCCTCGATAATGTCGTCTACCGGCTCGGGTTCGCCCCCTCGCGGAAAGCCGGGCGGCAGTTGATCGTCCACGGCCACCTGATGGTGAACAATAAGGTCGTGAACGTCCCCTCGTACCTGCTCCGGGCGGGCGATATCGTCCAGATCCGCGAGAAGAGCAAAAAGCTCGACGTCATCCATTCGTCGATGAAGCGGATGAAGGACAGCGCGATGCTTCCGTGGCTGAGTCTCGACAAAGCCGCAATGTCCGGCACCTTCCTGAGCATCCCGGAACGGGCGGACATCCCGCTGAACTTCAATGAACAGCTTATCGTCGAGCTCTATTCCAAGTAACGCGATCCGAATGAACGATAGTCGTGATTCGTATTCGATTGTTGATGAATTTGCAACTCGGGAGAAATTGATATGGTAGGAACAAATTTTCAGATGCCGGAGAAGGTTCAGCTCGACGAGACGTCGTACTCGAACACGTTCGGGCGGTTTGTCCTTCAGCCGCTCGAGAAGGGGTTCGGAGTGACGATCGGAAACGCCTTCCGCCGCGTCCTGCTTTCGTCCCTTCCCGGCACGGCGTTTACCGCCATCCGGATCGAGGGTGTGCTCCATGAATTTTCGAGCATCCCGGGGGCCGTCGAGGACGTCGCCGAGATTATTCTGAACCTCAAATCCGTGCGGATGAAGCTGCTCAACAAGAAGCTGGCAAAGGTCGTCGTGGATTTGAAGGGGGCGAAGGATGTGACCGCCGCCGACATCCAGAAGGCGAACCCGGAAATCGAAATCCTCAATCCGAACCAGCATATCGTCACCCTGAACGCGGGCGCCGCGTTCGAAATGGAGCTCCGCGTCGGCCGCGGCAAGGGCTACGTGCCGGCGGAGGAGAACAAGCTCCCCGATCAGACCACCGGCGTGATCACGATCGACTCGATCTTCACTCCGATCCGGAACGTGAAGTTTCACGTGGAGACGACCCGGGTGGGGCAGCAGACGGATTACGAAAAACTCGTTCTCGAAGTCGAGACGGACGGATCGATCGCACCCGACGATGCGCTTGCGCAGGGCGCGAACATCCTCAAAGACCACATCCAGCTCTTCCTCAGCTTCGACATCGAAACCGAGGCGGCTGAGGAGATGCTCGAGAAGGATTCCGAATTCGCAAGGATCCGGAAGATCCTTCAGATGAACGTCGATGAACTCGAACTCTCGGTCCGCTCCCACAACTGCCTCCGGGCCGCGAACATCAAGACGATCGCCGACCTTGTCAGGCGCGGCGAACCGGAGCTGCTGAAGTTCCGGAACTTCGGGCGCAAGTCCCTCGCGGAGCTCTCGGAGATCATCGAACAGTTCGGGCTCAGCTTCGGGATGGATGTCGAGAAGTACCTTCACGATGCCAACAACTAGGACGGCCGCACCATGCGACATCGAAAATCTGGAAGAAAACTAAAGCGGACCGCCAGCCACAGAAAGGCGACTCTGAACGCCCTCTGTACCGCGCTGTTCCGGCATAAGAAGATCCGCACAACGCTGGCCAAGGCGAAGGAAACGCGGATGGTCGCGGAGAAGCTCCTCACCCGGGCCAAGAATGCGGCGGCCGAAGGGAGCATCGCCAACAATGTCCACGCGCGCCGGCAGGTTGCCCGGTTCATCAAGGACCGTGAGGTGGTAAAGGAGTTGTTCGGCGAGATCGCCACGAAGATCGGGAACCGGCCGGGAGGATATACCCGTGTGGTGAAGCTGGGCCGGCGCTTCGGCGACGGCGGCGAGGTCGCGATCATCGAGCTCGTCGATTTCAATACCGGCGAGGCTCCCGCGAAGAAAGCCAAGGCCGCGAAGGAATCGAAGAAGGGCGCCCAGAAGGAAGCCAAAAAGGAGGCGGACAAGGAAGTGAAGAAGGAACGCAGGAAGGGGAAGACGGAAGAAGCGGCCGCGGAGAAGGAATCGAAACCGGCCTGATTTCCAGGTGTTCCAGGAGTGGCAGCGGCGAGGGTTCCGGATCATACGGAGCCCTCTTTCATTTCTATCCCCTCTCCCCAAATTGATTCTCCATCACGAAATCCGTATGTTAATCCAACCAGAATCCCGAAAAAAGGCGTAGATGACGTATCCGTTCGGTGAAATAGAGAGGAGGTGGCAGCAGAAATGGGAGGAAGAGCGCACGTTCGCCACTCCGGACGATTCTTCAAAACGGAAACTCTACATCCTCGACATGTTCCCCTATCCGTCGGGGGCCGGCCTCCACGTCGGCCATCCCGAAGGGTATACGGCCACGGATATCTATTGCCGCTACAAGCGAATGAAGGGGTTCAACGTGATGCATCCCATGGGCTGGGATGCGTTCGGCCTTCCGGCGGAGCGATATGCGATGCAGACGGGGATTCCTCCCGGCACCACCACCCAGCAGAATATCTCGACATTCAGGCGGCAGATCAAGATGCTGGGCCTCTCCTATGACTGGTCGAGGGAAATCAACACGACCGACCCCTCCTATTACAAATGGACCCAGTGGATCTTCCTCAAGCTCTTCAACGCGTGGTACGACCCGGAAACGGGCAGGGCACGGTCCATCGACGAACTCCCTCTCCCCCCCGGGTTATCCGAAACCGGGAGGTACGAATATATGGCCGCGAGGCGGCTTGCCTACCGGGCCGAACTCCCTGTAAACTGGTGTGAGGCGCTGGGGACCGTTCTCGCAAACGAGGAAGTCGCCGAATGGGTGGAGAAGGGCTATACGGTCGAGCGGCGGCTCATGCGTCAATGGGTGCTCCGGATAACCGCCTTCGCTGACCGCCTGGAGCATGACCTTGAGGGCCTGGATTGGCCCCCCGGGATTATCGAGATGCAGAGGAATTGGATCGGGAGGTCGGAAGGGGCGGAAATCGACTTTCCCGTCTGTAATTCAGAATTTTCACTCAGAGTCTATACGACTCGCGCCGACACGATATTCGGAGCATCCTACGTTGTGCTTGCCCCGGAGCACGAGTTGGTCGACCGGGTGACAACTCCGGAGCACCGGAGCATGGTTGACGAATATCGGGGGTCTACCCGGTTGAAAAGCGATCTCGAAAGGACGGCTACCGGAAAGGAAAAATCGGGTGTCTTCACGGGCGGATTTGCGCTCAATCCCGCGACAAACGCTCCGGTTCCGATCTGGATCGCCGATTATGTACTCCTGAGCTATGGAACGGGAGCGATCATGGCAGTTCCGGGGCACGATGATCGCGATTTTGAGTTCGCCGAAAAGTACAAGCTCCCGATCCTGAAAGTGGTGGAGGGGGGCGCTCCGACATCGGTCCCCTACTGCGGCGACGGCGTCGCCGTAAATTCCACAAGCGAACGGATCTCTCTGAACGGGCTGACGACGGCGGATGCGAAGAAGCGGATGCTCGCGTGGCTTGAGGCGGGGGGGTACGGGAGACGGGCCGTCAAGTACCGTCTCCGCGACTGGCTCTTCTCCCGGCAGCGCTACTGGGGTGAACCGTTCCCCCTGATTTACCTTGAGGACGGGACCGTCCGGGCTCTCCCGGAATCGTCCCTCCCGGTGGTCCTCCCGGAACTGGGCTCCTCCGTGAGCGTCAAGGACGGGAGGTCGCCCCTGGAGTCGATCGAATCGTGGGTGCGAACGACCGACCCGGCGACCGGAAAGCCCGCCCGGCGGGAGACGCACACCATGCCCCAATGGGCCGGCTCGTGCTGGTACTACCTGCGGTACCTCGATCCGCATAACGACAAGGAGTTCGTCTCACGCGAGAAGGAACGGTACTGGATGCCGGTCGACCTCTACGTCGGGGGCGCGGAACACGCGGTGCTTCACCTGCTGTATGCCCGGTTCTGGCACAAAGCGCTCCATGATCTCGGGTACCTGGCGACGAACGAGCCGTTCGCGAGGCTGATCAACCAGGGGACGATCCTGGGTGAGAACGGCGTCAAGATGTCCAAGTCGCTCAATAATGTCGTGAACCCGGACGAGGTGGTCGGGGAGTACGGAGCGGACTCCCTCCGCCTGTTCGAGATGTTCATGGGACCGCTTGTCGATTCGAAACCCTGGTCGACCCGGGGCGTCGAAGGGGTGCACCGTTTTCTGAACCGCGCCTACCGGATGATCCTTGATGAAGAGGGGAAGCTGCTTCCTTCCGTCCGGGATGCGGCCCCGAACCCCGCGCAGGAGAGGCTTCTTCACGAGACCGTCAAAAAGGTGACGGGGGATATCGAAGGGCTGAACTTCAACACGGCGATTTCCCAGATGATGATTTTTGTGAACGAGTTCCTGAACGCCGATCCGAAGCCCCGCGCGGCGATGGAGACCTTCGTTCTCCTCCTTTCCCCGTTCGCCCCGCATCTGGCGGAAGAACTCTGGAAGGAGCTCGGGCACGGGAACTCCCTGGCGTACGAGGCCTGGCCGTCGTTCGACGAATCGAAAATTGCGGTCGATTCGGTGGAAATCATCATCCAGATCAACGGAAAAGTCCGGTCGAAGTTCCGCGCACCGGTCGATTCCGGCGAGGAGGCTCTCAAGAAGCTGGTCCACGGAGACGCGAACGTTCAGCGGCACCTGCAAGGCCGGACAATCGTCAAAACGGTGATCGTAAAGAACAAGCTCGTCAGCCTGGTGACCGGATAGCGGCATGGAGAGGCTTTCGGTGGTCGTCATCACGTTCAACGAGGAAAAGAACATCGAACGGTGCCTCCGGAGCGTGCGATGGGCCGACGAGGTTCTGCTGGTCGATTCGTTCAGTTCTGACCGGACGGTGGAGCTGGCGAGGAAACATGCGGATACCGTCATTCAACATGAATTCGACGGCGACATCCCGCAGCGGGAGAGAGGGTTTGCCGCCGCCACCGGGTCGTGGTTTCTCTACGTCGATGCGGACGAAGAGGCGACCCCGGAACTCGAGGCGGAGATTCGCGCCGTTCTGGCTTCTCCCGATGCCGCGGCCGGCTATGAGATCCCGCGAAAGGTGTTCATTTTCGGCGCGCGGATTGCCCACGGAGGCTGGCAACCCGATTACGCGTTCCGCTTGTTCCGCCGCGGCCTGTACCGGGCGGAGGCAGCGGAAGTACACGGCGGTTTCACCGTGGACGGACCGCGGGGAAGGCTCTCCGGCTTCCTGAACCACTACACCTACGAAACGATCGGCCAGTATGTCGCCAAGATGAATGACTACACCTCCCTCCAGGTTTCGAACAAGCTGAAGGAGGGGACGCCCTCCCGCGTGGGCGCCGGCCGGTTGTTCCTGAGTCCCTGTTCGCACTTCCTGAGGAAATATTTCTCAAACGGAGGATATCGCGACGGCTTTTACGGTTTCCTCCTCGCGGTGCTGGGAGCGATCTACACGCTCGCGCTCTACGCGAAGTTGTGGGAGTATCAGGGGCGCGAACGGGAGGGAAAAGGTTTCTTACCCCCGATCACCAACGTCGAACTCCGGCGGCTCAAGCGCCCGTGAGACCGTCAGAACCGGGGACCCTCCCCTGAAAAACTCCCTCACCCTGGTGATCGCCGTCTACAACCAGACGCGGTACCTCGAATATATCTTCGCGGCGCTCCGCCGCCAGACGATGCGCGGGTTCGAAGTCCTCATCGCGGACGACGGCTCGGGACCGGAGATGGCCGAGCTTATCGAACGCACCCGTCCCGGCCTCCCGTTTCCGGTCCGGCACCTCTGGCAGGAAGACAAGGGATTTCGCAAGAATGTCATGCTCAACAAGGCGATCTCCGCGTCGGAGACCGGATACCTGGTCTTCATCGACGGCGATTGTGTTCCGCACCACCGGTTTCTTCAGGACCATCAGGAGAACAGGGTGCCACGGTCCGTCCTCTGCGGCCGGAGAGTGAATCTCAGCCGGCAGATCACCGACCGGTTGACGCCCGAAGACGCCGCGTCCGGCGCGATCGGGAAGATCTCCCCCCGACTTCTCCTCGACGGCCTGATGGCGCGCAGCAGCAACCTGGAGGACGGCCTCAGGATAGAGAACCCGGTTCTCCGCCGCCTTCTCCACCGGAACAAGGCGCGGATCCTGGGCTGCAATTTCTCCGTGGAACGGAGCCTCCTCGAACAGATCAACGGCTTCGACGAGTCGTACCGGGCGCCCGGCCTCGGCGAGGATACGGATGTCGCGTTTCGTCTCGAATTGCTCGGGACGAGGTTCGTGACGCTCCGCTACCTCGCGGTCCTCTACCACCTCTACCATCCGCCCACAAGCGTCGGCCCCGAAAACCTCCGTATCTACGAACAGGCGGTGAAGGAGAGGAACCCCGTCTGTGCGCACGGGCTCCGGCAGATCTTCCGGGTCCCGGTCCGGTGAGGAATTTCCGGACATACCTCCGCATCGTCCATTATGCGAGGCCGTACTGGAAGCACATCTCTCTCTCCATCTTCTGCACGGTTCTCTATTCGATCCTGAGCGGCGTTTCGATTTACCTTTTCATCCCGCTCCTCAATATCCTGTTCGGTTCGCCGGCGTCAGGCCAGGCGCCAACCCAGACGACCCCTGTCCCGTTCGGGCTTTCGGATCTGCTCGGGGGGATCAAGGAATCGTTTCTCCACTTCATGCTCGCCGGAACACAGATGGAAGCGCTCTTCCGGATCTGCGCGATCATCATCGTGGCATTTCTCCTCAAGAATTTCTTCGGCTACATGCAGTCGTATCTGATGAACTTCGCGGAAGAAGGGGTGATCAAGGACCTGAGGAACGCGCTCTACCGGCACCTGCACGACCTCCCGCTCGCGTACTTCACGAACGAGCGGACCGGGGAGTTGATCTCGCGCATGACAAACGACGTCTCCATCCTGAACGGGGGAATCAGCGCCCTCTTCGTCACGCTCATCCGGGAGCCGCTCCTGATCATCGTCTTTCTGGGGCTCGCGTTCGCGTTGAGCTGGAAGCTCACGCTCATTTCGCTCGTGGTCTTCCCCTTTTCGCTTTCTGTTATCAGCTGGATCGGCATCCGCCTGCACCGAGAACGCGGGGTTTCACAGGAGCGGTTGGCGGACATCTCGTCGGTCCTTCAGGAGACGATCTCGGGCGTGAAGGTGGTGAAGGCGTTCGCGATGGAGGATTTTGAGAACGCGAAATTCAACAGGTTCACGCAAAAGTATTTTGCCGCGCTCATCAAGATCACGCGGATCAGGGACCTCGCCTCGCCGATGACCGAAATCCTCAGCGTCGCGGCGGGGACGGTCATCATCTGGTACGGGGGAAGGCAGATCCTGATCGAGCACACGCTCGACGCCGGGGCATTCCTCAGCTTCCTCTTCATCATCTTTCAGGTCATGCCCCCGGTCAAGGAACTGACGAACGTCAACAACCGCATTCAGGAAGCCAGCGCGGCGGGCGAGCGGATCTTCGAGATCCTGGACCGCCGCCCTTCGATCGCCAACGCGCCTGATCCGGTGCGGCTGGAGAAATTCACGACGGGGATCGAATACAGGAACGTCTCCTTCTCCTACGACGGAGACGACCGGGTCCTGACGGGGATCAACCTCACGATCCGGAAAGGCGAAGTCGTCGCCATCGTCGGTCCGAGCGGCACCGGAAAAACCACGCTCGTCGATCTTCTGCCCCGGTTCTACGATCCCACCGCCGGGGGAATCGCGATCGACGGGATCGACCTGCGGAAGCTCGATTTGCGCTCTCTGCGCGAAAACATCGGGATCGTCACGCAGGAAACGGTCCTCTTCAACGACACCGTGCGGAATAACATCGCGTACGGGCTGGAGCAGTGCCCTCTGGAGGACGTCATCACGGCCGCGAAGACGTCGAACTCGCACGAGTTCATCATGGCCATGCCGCTCCAGTACGAAAGCGTGATCGGGGAGAGGGGGGTAAAGCTCTCCGGCGGCGAGCGCCAGCGCCTCTCGCTGGCCCGCGCCATTCTCAAGAATCCCCCCATCCTGATTCTCGACGAGGCGACATCGGCGCTCGACACCGAGTCCGAACAACTCGTCCAGGACGCGATCGACCGTCTGATGTCCGGCAGGACCTCCGTCGTCATCGCCCACCGCCTCTCGACGGTGCAGCATGCGGACCGGATCATCGTCCTCGACAGGGGCCGGGTGGTCGAAATGGGCAAGCACGGCGAGCTGGTCGCAAACCCGTCCGGGCTCTACAGAAAGCTGTACGACCTCCAGTTTCGCGCGTAATGCCGGATTCCCTTCCGACACCCCCCGGCAAAGCGAACATCCCCGAAGCCGCCCGCCGCGTTCTCTTCGGGCTGACGATTCTCGCCGTCACGTCGGTCTCCTTCTCGGTGTTTCTCTCTTCGGTGGCGATGGGCTCCGCCATTCTCATCTGGTTGTGGCTGCTCGTCACGGCGAAATGGGATGCGTTTCCCCGGACGGAACTCGACCTCCTGTTTCTCCTCTATCTTGCCGCCGAGCTCCTTGCCACCGCGTTCTCGGGGGATCCACTGGCTTCGTTCGTCAACACCAAGCGCTTTTTTCTCATCTCATTCGTCTACCTGATCCTGCTCGGCACGGCGGGCCGGCGGGGGCTCGCGATCGCGGTGGCCGTTCCGGTCTGCGCCGCGTCCCTCTTTTCGTTTGTCGAACTCCTCTCGCTCACCTCCGTCGGCGGACACTACGCCCGTCTTTCGCTCTTCCAGTACTTCCTCACGGAAGGGGGGATTAAGATGATCCTCCTGCTCGTCATCACTCCGTTTGTCATCCACCCGGCCACGCCCCGCCGGTGGAGGCTGGCGGCGATCATCGGCTCGGTCCCGCTGGCTGCCGGGCTTGTCCTCACGCAGAGCCGGAGCGCGTGGCTCGGGCTTGTCGCCGGCCTTCTGGCGATCGGAATCCTTCAGAATAAGAAGCTGATCCTTGTCCTGATTCTTCTCATCGCGCTTTTTCTCGTCGCGGCTCCGGCGGATTTCCAGGCGAGAGCCCGGAGCATTTTCGATCCGTCGATGTCTTCAAATCTCAGCCGGATCCATATGGTCACGACGGGTTGGAGGATGTTCCTGGACCGGCCCTTCTCCGGCACGGGGGACATCGATCTCAAGCGGCTGTACGTTACGTATACGAAGCCGATCGAAGAGGGGGAGGGGGGTCACCTCCACAACAACGCGATGATGCTCCTCGTGACGCTCGGGATCCCGGGGGCGCTGGCGACCCTCGCCCTCTTTACAAAAATTTTTCTCCTGGAGCTTCGCGCGGTCAGGGAAACGGGCAGAGACTGGCTGCTCGGGAGCCTCGCGGTCGGCTGCCTTGCGGCCTACATCGGTTTTCAGGTGAACGGCCTGTTCGAATGGAATTTCGGCGACCATGAGATCGCGGTGCTTCTCTGGTTCACCGTCGGAGTGGCGCTTCTCTGCAGGAAGATGGCGGAAGCCGGCGGAAACCCGCTGCTCCCCATGAAAGGAAACGCCCCGTGAGGCAGGGTACGTTTCCGCTCTCCGTCATCGTCATTGCGCGGAACGAAGAGAGGAACATCGCCGAGTGTCTCAAGAGTGTCGACTGGGCGGACGATCTCGTGGTCGTCGACGCCGAGAGTTCCGACCGGACCGCGGAGCTCGCGCGCCGGTTTACCGGGAAGGTGTTCGTCACACCCTGGAGAGGGTTCTCGGAGGCGAAAGAGCTCGCGCTCCGGCACGCGTCAAACGAGTGGGTTCTCTGGCTCGACGCGGATGAGCGGGTTCCGGCCGGACTTCAGGCCGAGATCAGGGAGTCGTTGAAAGACGGCGCACCGGCATTCGCCGGATTCACCGTCGCCCGGAGGGCCTACTTCCTCGGCAAGTGGATCCGGCATTGCGGATGGTATCCCGGATTGGTCCTGCGGCTCTTCCGGAAAGAGGCGGGCGCGTTCAGCCGGTCGCGGGTGCACGAGCGGCTGGAGCTCCGGGGGCCGGCCGGAAGGTTGAAGCACGACCTCCTCCATTTCACCGACGAGACGCTCTATCATTACTTCTCGAAATTCAATTCATACACGTCGCTTGCCGCGGCGGATGCGCACGAAGCCGGGAAGAGCTGCTCGGCGTACGACCTCCTGGTGAGGCCGCCCTACCTGTTTTTCAAGATGTACGTTCTCCGCCGGGGGTTCCTGGACGGGATGCACGGCCTGGTTCTCTCGCTCTGCTCCGCGTCGTATGTCTTCGTCAAGTACGCGAAGCTGAAAGAGCTCGCGGCGGGTTCCCCCGCAAGGGCGGGAAGCTCTCCGGAGAAGGCGGGCTGATGGCGGGCGGAAGCGGGCTCCTGTCACGGGGCCGGGACAGCGCCGCAGAGGCCGGCATGCGGGTGCTGGAGCGACTCTTCGGGCAGGAGGTTCTTCCGCCGGAGGCAGTCGATCGAAATTCGATCCGGTCGATCCTGGTCGTCCGGCAGCACGACCAGCTCGGTGACTTCCTCCTCTCCACCCCCGTGGTGCGGGCTCTCCGCGGGCATTTTCCTGCGGCCCGGATCGGGCTTCTGGTGCGCGGATACTTTCAGGGGATCGCGCGCCTCGTTCCCTCGGTCGACGAGGTCCTGGTCTACCGCGAGCGTATACCGGACTGGTCCTGGAAGAACGGCGGCTCGTTCCTTCGAGCGCTCCGCGGCCGGTGGGACCTCGCGGTCGTGCCGACGACCGTCAGCCATTCCCTGACCAGCGACTTCCTGGCCCACTATTCCGGCGCCAGGTATCTGCTCGGTTCGGAGGCGCGGGTGTTCCGGGGGGCAACGAGGAATTTTTTTTATAATCTGGTCGCGAGGGCCTGCGATGAAGGCCGCCACCAGACACAATGTAATCTCGACATCGTCCGGCACATCGGGGTCGATACCGCCGATCCGTCTCCGAGGCTCGTCATATCCGAATCAGAGCGACATGCCGCCCTCCGCGGCCTCGCGGAGCTGGGGTTCAGGAGCGGCCTCCCGGCGGTCGCGATGCATCTCGGCGCGGGGAAGAAGCCGAACCGCTGGCCGGTGGCTCATTTTGCCGAGCTGGCACGCAGAGTTTCGGGGCCCGGCGGCGCGCAGGTGATCCTCTTCTGGGGTCCGGGAGAAGAGGAATTGCGCAGCAGGTTCGCGGAGTCAGCCGGCGTTCAAACCATCGATGCGGGGCACCCGGAGCTGGCGAGGCTGGGCGCAATCTGTGCGGAGTGCACGGCCCTCGTCTGCAACGATACGGGGATCATGCACCTGGGAGCGGCGGCTGGCGCGCCCGTTGTCGCGATTTTCGGTCCGACCGACCCGGAGATATGGAAACCTCTCGGCGCCGGAGTCATCGCTCTTCGCGCCCTTTCGCATCGAACGGAGGATGTCCCCGTCGCCGGCGCCATGAGCGCGCTCCGCTCGCTGGTGGGTGACAGGATTCCGCTTCTGCCGTAGGGGGGAACTCCTTCGTTTTGTTTCGAAACTGTTTTTGGTTACCTTTCAACGAATTTCCCACGAATCGTACGACCAATGGCGAACGAAGAAAAAAACCGGCTTCTTCTTACGCAACTCATCCTGATGTTCGAGACTGCCGCGCTCCAGCACATGGGGAAATTGAAAAACCCCTTCAGCGACAAGATCGAGCGGGACCTCCCCCAGGCTCAAATTTCGATCGATATGCTGGAGATGCTCCATTCCAAGATGAAAGGGAATCTCATCCCCGAAGATGACAGGATGTTTTCAAACGTGTTGAGAGACCTCCGGCTGAACTACGTCGAGGAAGCCGGCAAAGCGCCGCCCGAAGCGGCCCGTCCCGCGGCGCCCCCGCCGGAACCGGAGAAACCCGCGGACGCGAAATGAAGTTCGGCATCGTCGGAAATACCAACAAGCCGGTCATTACCGAGGTCACCGCGACACTCGTGCGCCACCTCCGGCTCAAGGGCTTTCCCTTTGTCGTCCAACAGGAGCTCGCCGAGATGTACAACCGGCACGACGGCGCGGTTCCGCTCGCCGCGGCCCAGGTGGGCACCCGGGAGGAGATCCCCCTGCAATGCGACCTGATGATCGCGCTGGGGGGGGACGGAACCATGCTGACCGCCGCCCGCGTGGCGGGTCCGCGGGGAGTCCCGATTCTGGGGGTGAATCTCGGCAAGATGGGGTTTCTTGCGGAGCTTTCCGTCGAAGAAATGGCGGCCTCTCTCGAGGAGATCGCCGGCGGGGCCTATCTTCTCGAAGAGCGAACGGTGCTGCAAACCAGGAACTCGAAGGACGGAACCTGCAGCTCCTCCCTGAATGAGGTCGTTGTCGACCGCGGAATCTCCCCGCGGGTCATCCAGCTCGAAACGCATGTCGATGACCAGTACCTCGTGACGTACGCCGCGGACGGGATCATCGTGAGCACTCCGACGGGCTCGACCGGCTACTCTCTCGCCAGCGGCGGGCCGATCGTCGAACCGAGCAGCCGGGTCCTCATCGTGACGCCGGTTTCCCCCCACACCCTGACAGCCCGCGCCATCATCGTTCCGGATGGGAGCCTGATCAGGATTTCGGTGAAGTCGGCCTCGACGCCCGTGCACCTCACCGCGGACGGACAAACGGAGGGGTTTTATGATACTCCGGCGGTCTTCACGATCCAGCGGGCTCCTTACACCGTGAAACTCGTCAAGCGATTGAATCGAAGTTATTTCAACCTCCTTCGCGCGAAACTCTCCTGGGGGCGCGACCTGAGAATCGATCCGAAGGAGTAGCGCGACTGGCCAAGGCGATCCCCCTTTCGAAGTTCGTGTGCCAGTCGTGCGCCTACGAATCTCCCCGCTGGACCGGCAAGTGCCCGAACTGCGGCGCATGGAATTCCTTTCTGGAGGAGCTCGCAAAAAAGTCCTCTCCCGGAAGGAAGGCCGGGCGCTCCTCCGCCCGCGCGCTCCGGCTCGGGGAGGTGGAGCTCGTCGATGAGGAACGCATTGCCACACAAAGCCCGGAGGTCGACAGGGTCCTGGGAGGGGGGATCGTCGCTGGCTCCGTCATCCTGCTCGGAGGCGACCCGGGGATAGGAAAGTCCACGCTCATGATGCAACTTGCTTCCCGCATCCGGGGCCGCTGCGTCCTCTACATCTCCGGAGAAGAATCTGCGAAACAGATCAAGCTCCGCTCCCTGCGTTTGGGTACCGCCGAAAGCGAGTCGTTCCTGATTCTGACCGAGACCGACCTGAACGCCATCTCGGAACTCATCGACCGGAACCCGCCTGATGTGATCATTGTCGACTCCGTGCAGACGATGGTCCGGCCGGAGCTTGAGGCGACGGCCGGCAGCGTTTCCCAGGTCCGCGAGTCGACCGCGTTCTTCACCAGGATCGCGAAAGAGAAG
Source organism: Bacteroidota bacterium (assembly GCA_036522515.1). Classification (NCBI taxonomy): domain Bacteria; kingdom Pseudomonadati; phylum Bacteroidota; species Bacteroidota bacterium. Next base: position 386,607 of record DATDFQ010000043.1, on the reverse strand, counting down.
ACGATCCCCGTCTTTCTGATCGGCCATGTCACCAAGGACGGCGTGATCGCCGGCCCGAAGGTGATCGAGCATATGGTGGATGCGGTGCTTCAGTTCGAAGGAGATCAGCATCACGCCTACCGCATTCTCCGCGCGGTGAAGAACCGGTTCGGATCCACCGACGAAATCGGTGTGTTCGAAATGCGCGACACCGGACTCCGGGAAGTCGGCAACCCCTCGGAAGTCTTCCTCTCCCAGAGGTCGCTCGGATCATCCGGATCGATGGTCGCGGCGACCATCGAGGGGACACGGCCCATCCTTGTCGAAGTGCAGGCCCTCGTCACGACCTCGAGCCGTACCGTCCCCGAGCGCAACACCACCGGCGTCGATTACCGGAGGCTCGGGCTGCTCCTTGCGGTGCTTGAGAAGCGGCTCGGAATGACGCTCGGCAGGCAGGACGTGTTCGTGAACATCGCCGGGGGAATCCGGATCGACGAGCCCGCGGTGGACCTCAGTATCGCCCTTGCGATCGTAAGCAGCATGCGCGATCGCGCAATTGATGCGGGATCGGTCGCAATCGGAGAGATCGGTTTGAGCGGCGAGGTGAGGACGGTCGGCCAGATCGAGAAGCGGCTCCAGGAGGCGGCGAAGCTGGGCTTTCAGCGGGTTCTGATCCCCGCCCTCAGTCTCAAAGGCCTTCAACCCCCGAAGGGAATCGACGTCATCGGCATCGGGCGCATCGACGAGGCCGTCGGCATTCTCTTCACCTGACCGGCCCACCCGAAGGCGATCTTCCATGCATCCGATTCTTCTCGCCACGAAAAACCCCGGAAAAGTCAGGGAAATTACTTCCATCCTTTCCGGATTGCCGGTGAGGATCACGAGCCTGACCGAGCTTCCGGACTCGCCCGATGTCGTCGAGGACGGGGAGACGCTCGAAGCGAACGCTTTGAAAAAAGCCTCCGAAATTTATGCGAGGTTCCGACTGCCGACGATCGCAGATGATTCGGGGCTGGAGGTGTTCGCGCTGGGGATGAGACCGGGGGTTCTCTCGGCCCGGTATGCCGGGGAGCATGTGAGCTACGATGAGAACAACCTCAAGCTCCTCAGGGAGCTATCGAACGTTCCGCCGGGGGCCAGGAAGGCTCGCTTCCGGTGCGTCGCGGCCTTTGTCGCCGCGGGCGTTGTGAGAACGGCCGAGGGGATCTGCGCGGGATCGATACCGGAGAGGCCGGAGGGGGAGGGGGGGTTCGGATATGATCCGCTCTTTATCCCCGACGGCTATGACCGTACGTTCGCGCAGCTTTCGGCCGGCATCAAGAACCGGATTAGCCACCGGGCTATCGCGTTTCTGCAGATGAAAGAGATTTTGCGAGAATACGTAAATAATTTTCCATAATTCTGAGTTCGCAAGATTTTTGATGTTGTAAAAAATCTTGCTATTAAATTACGAGATGATTATCTTATTCGAGAATTATCACGATGTCGCTGACTGGATGGCTGAAGCGATCCGCACGAAGTAAACATCTGGCCCCCGCCTGGGAATTTCAGGTCCGTGGGATTATTTGGAGGTTGCTACCGTCGGGAAAAGGACAATTTGTCGGGGAAGAGCGGAATATCGGAGAGAAGCGAGTCTCGTTCTTCTGCATAGACGCGGAGAACGGAGCGCAACTCTGGAGAGATCTCCGTTTGGCGGAACCGTGGTGGATCGGTATTGAGGCACTCCACGACGACCTCGTCCTTCTCCACGAATACGCGATGCCCGATTTTCCCGATCACAAGAAGATCCATGCCCTTGATCTGTTCTCGGGAAAATTGCGTTGGTCCAACGAGGAGGTCACCTATCTCTTTTCGCAAGGAAACGGCATCTACGCCGCCAGGGATCAGAGCGACGGACGGACCTACCTGGAGCTCGATCCTATGACCGGCGGGGAAACGCGTGAGCTGGAGGGAGAGGCTCTGAACGCTCTCCGGAAGTCTGTCCGCTACGAGGAGAGGATCGATTTTCCCGTTCCGTTTGTGCATCCAGGCAGCGAAGGGGAGGACGTCGCCGGCACGATCGCAAAACTGGTCTCCGGCGCGGGGAGGGTACACTTCATCGAATATCTTCGCAAAAAAGATCTCCTCGGCGTCGCCTATTATGCCGCGACCGGAAACGATCCGGTCGAACCGCTCCTGGATCACCATTTTCTCATCGCGGAAGAAAAGAGCGGCCGGATTCTCTACCGCGACATCCTCAATTCGCGCGCCGCTGCCGCTGTGCCCGACGCATTCTTCGGGCTGGGCGACCGTTTTTATTCGATTTCGGAGAAAAGAATCCTGAGAGCGTTCGACGCGCAGACGGGATCGGGACCGCATGGCTAGGATCCGGGTCAAGCACGTCGATGCGTTCACCACCGTGGCCCATACCGGGAACCCTGCCGGCGTGGTGCTCGACGGCAAAGATTTGAGCGACCGCGACATGCAGGGAGTCGCGAGGGAAATGAATTTGTCGGAGACCGCATTCCTCCTCCCCTCCTCGAGCGCGGAGGCGGATGCCCGGATCAGGTGGTTCACCCCCACAACGGAAGTGCCCCTCTGCGGCCATGCGACCATCGCGGGGTTCCACGTTCTGGCGGAGGAGAACCGGATGAACATGACCAAGGAGGGAAAGTACCAGTTCCGGCTTGAGACAGGATCGGGAATTCTCCCGGTCGACGTGACCAAGAAAAACGGACTGATCTCAATCATGTTCGGCATGAAGATTCCCGCGCTCGAACGAGCGCTCCCCTACAAGATCGACCTCGTCCGCGTCCTGAACGTTTCCATGAGCGAATTCGACAACCAGCTTCAAATCGTCCGAAGCGACTATCTCCTCGTCCCGCTGAAACGTCTCCACACGCTGTTCTCCATCAAGCCGAATTTTCTGGCGATGGCGAACTTTCTGGATTCCCGGAACCTGCGGGGCCTCTGCGCGTTCACCACTGAGACAGTCGACAGGGAGTCCGTCGTCCATTCCCGCTTCTTCGCTCCGAATACCGGCATCAACGAAGATCCGGTGACCGGCTCGTCGCACGCTCCGCTTGCGGTGCATCTGTTCGAAAGCGGAGTCCTCGACCTCAAGAACGGCCGGTGCGTCTTCCAGGGGGAGCAAGGCGACGCCATCGGGAGGCGCGGGAGGGTGACCGTCGAGCTTGAGGTGGCCGACACCAGGCCGGTCTCCGTCAAGATAGGCGGGAACGCCGTGACGGTTCTCGAAGGCGACATGCTCCTGCACGACTGAACGAACGCCCCCGACTCCCGGCACACGCATGACGCTTCAGACCGGATTGTTCCTCGTTCTCCTTCTCGCTTCGATTTCCTTCTTCGTCCTGAACGCACGGCGGCTGATCCGCACCCTCGCGATCGGGAAGGCCGACAACCGGACGGACAGGCCGCTCGACCGCCTCAAGAATGTCCTGATCGTGGCGTTCGGGCAGTCGAAACTTCTGAGGGAACCCGTCGCCGGAGTGATGCATTTCTTCATTTTCTGGGGATTCGTGATCCTCCTTCTCGCGATTCTGGAGACCGTGGGGGAGGGCTTCTCGACCGGATTCACCTTCTCGTTTCTCGGCCCGCTCTATCCGCCGCTGGTATTCCTCCAGGAGCTCCTCGGGCTGCTCGTGGCCTGCTCCGTCCTCTTCGCGCTGTTCCGCCGCTATGTCCTCAAGCCGAAGCGGCTTGAGGCGGGGGGCCACGCGCGGCTGGATGCGACGGTCATTCTTCTCCTCATTCTCCTGATCATGTCGGCGATGTTCGGGCAGAACGCGGCGAATCTTGCGCCCGGCGGAGAGCCTGCGGCCGCGTCCCGCTTTGTCTCCCGGGCGGTCGCCGCGATCTGCTTCCCCGGCTGGCAGCCCGGTGAGGTCGCCGGGTGGTTCGCCTTCTTCTGGTGGGCCCATATCCTTCTGGTGCTCGGGTTTCTGAACTACCTTCCGTACTCCAAGCACCTTCATATCCTTTCGTCCATCCCGAACGTCTATCTCGCAAAACTCGGGGCGAGGGGGACCCTCAAACCCCTGAATCTCCAGGATGAGCAGGCCGTGAAGTTCGGAGTTTCGGATGTCGAGGACCTGACATGGAAACAGCTGCTGGACGGGTATACCTGCACGGAATGCGGCCGCTGCACCGCAGCCTGCCCGGCTGCGCTCACCGGGAAGCCCCTTTCTCCGAAAAAGATCATCGTCGACATACGGAGAAGGCTTGTGGAGAAGGCTTCAGCCGGCGCGGAAGCGAAGCCGGAAGAAGCCGGCAAGCCGCTTCTCGACGGTTACATATCCGAAGAGGAGCTCTGGGCGTGCACGACCTGCATGGCGTGCGTTCAGGAGTGCCCCGTACAGATCGAGCACGTTGACGCGATCGTGGACATGCGGAGGTACCTCGTCCTTTCCGAATCGAGATTTCCGAAGGAGTTGCAGGCGACGTTTCAGAACCTCGAGAGGAATTTCACCCCGTGGGGGTTCAGCCACTCCACGAGGGCCGATTGGGCGAGGGGCCTCGACATTCCCCTCGTTTCGGAATCACCCGAAGCGGAGATCCTCTTCTGGGTCGGATGCGCGGGGGCGTACGACGTCCGGTACAAGAATGTGTCGATGGCCTTCGCAAAACTGATGAAGATCGCCGGAGTCAAGTTTGCGATCCTGGGAGGCGAGGAAAAATGCAACGGGGATCCCGCCCGCAGATGCGGCAACGAGTACCTGGCGCAGATGCTCATGACCGAGAACGTTGCGACGCTGAACAAGCATGGGGTGAAAACCATCGTCACCACCTGCCCGCACTGTTTTAATATCTTCAGGAACGAATATCCCCAGTTCGGCGGAACGTACAGCGTCGTCCACCACACCGACTTCATTATCGGACTCATCGATTCGGGGCGCATCAAGCTCTCGAAGGAGAAAAAGGCCACGATCACCTACCACGATTCTTGTTACCTCGGTCGGTACAACCAGGTCTACGATCAGCCGCGGGACGCGCTGAAGGCGATACCGGGGATCCGGATCGAGGAGATGACCCGGTCGCGCGACCGGGGATTCTGCTGCGGCGCCGGGGGAGCCAGGATGTTCATGGAGGAATCGACGGGGAAGCGGGTGAACATCGAGCGGACGGAGGAAGCCCTTGCGTTGAAGCCCGACGTGATCGGGACCGCCTGCCCCTTCTGCATGACGATGATGACGGACGGCGTCAAGGCGAAGGAAGCCGCCGAGACGGTGCAGGTAAAGGATATCGCCGAACTGGTGCTGGAAGCCGCGGAGGGGTGACCCCCGGTTACCGGCCGATCGATTCGATGGGGTTCCTGCGGATGAGCATGAGGATCGCGGATTGCGGAACGATCAGGTACTTCTTTTCCTCGTACTCCATTTCGATCGCCTGCTCGCGCAGAAAGATCGCGTAGTCGCCTTCTTCCGCCTGGAGAGGAATATATTTCACCGGATCCCTCGGGGTCGGCGACCACGACTCCTGATCGATAAAGTTGGGGTTCGGCACCGGGTAGCCCGGACCCACCTTGATGATATAGCCGCTCTGCACCCGTTCCCGCTCCTTCACATTGGGGGGAAGATAGAGCCCGTGCTCGGTTCTGTCCCGGTCGCTGTCGGGGATGACCAGCACCTTGTCTCCCACCACGATCATCTCTTTTCTGCCTGAATGTTCCATAGCGCCTCTATTGGGAAAGGAATTTCTTCAATTCGTCGAAGGTGCCGAACGTCCTGGTGACGCACCCGAGGATCCAGCCCGGGATCTCCGGAAGCGGATACGAGGTGACGAGATAGATCGGCTTTCCGAAGAACCGCGCGATGGTCAGCTCCCCCTTGGTGCCGGCGCCTTTCGCCGCGCCTTCATCCCAGTAACAGATGACGTAATCGGACCGCTCGGCGATTTCACGGCAATCCTGTTCGACGAGCCGCCCTGCTATCTGCCGGTAGAGCGAAACGTCGTCGCGTTTCAGCGCGCGAAAATCGACACCCGGATGATGGGCGCTGAAAAAGCGGTCGCTCTCGACGTTCGGGTTGAAGACTTCGTGTTTCAGGCTCTGCTCGAGCCACTGTTGCAGGTCACGCCGCCAGTGGACCCCCTCGCCGGCCGCATATTCCATCCCTCCCGATAAGTAAGCCCGCATCCCGGTTATCCGAACCTGTGAATATCCATGAGAGGGAAGAAGAGGGTATACCCGGCCCAGAGAACGGCGCCCACGGAGAGCGGGATGGAAAGATTATCGTCGATGTCGACGGGAAGGGCCTCGACGATCGCCCCCGCAAGAGCGGCGGTCGCGCCGATCGCATACTCTCCGGCCCTATACTCGATCTTCGGAAGAATCGCGACCACCAGAAGGGCGCTTCCGAAGAAGGCGGCGCTTCCCTCCAGGCTCTTTCCGAAGAAGGGGTGCTTGCCGAAGCGCTTCCCGACCAGCGCGGCGGTGAGATCGGAGATGATGAGGATCATGAAGCTCGTGACGGCGATGATCTTCGGGAAGATCAACACGGCGAGGGTGGCAGCAATCAGGACGCAGGTCGCTCCGGTCAGCCGTTTCTTTTCGACGCTGGTCTCCCGCACCCGCAGAAGCCGTCCGAACGTCCTGAGAATCCAGGACTCCAGGGGCTCGTGGTAATAGCGCGCGACATCGACCGCCACGAACGCGACGGTCACGGGGACGAGCGCCGCCAGGGCCACGGAGCGGGGGAGGTAGAAATAAAGGACGGGAATCAGGATCGAACAGAAGTGGATCGATTTACGGATCAGCTCGATGCGATAGCTATCGACATCGGAGAGCTGGTCAGGGCTTCTGTAAATCTCCGATGTTGTCCGGTCGGGAGCGTTCGTCACTGGTGGCTTTCGGGCCTTGTTCTTGTCCGTTCGTGCGGCGATCGACCGGCGGCAGAGTCTCGCCCCGGATCACTTTGTCGATTTCGTCGCCGTCAAGGATTTCGCGTTCGAGAAGCGCAAGGGCGAGACGATGGAGGGCGTCGACATTCTCGCGAAGGATATTCTCCGCGCGGTCCATCCCGGCGGTGATGATCTTCTTCACCTCTTCGTCGATCGCGATGGCGGTGCTCTCGGAGTAATTCTTCGACCTCGTAATCTCCCTTCCCAGGAAAATCTCCTCTTCCTTCGCGCCGTAGGCGAGAGGGCCGAGCCGCTCGCTCATCCCCCACTCGCAGACCATCTTGTGGGCCAGATTTGTGGCCCGTTCGATGTCGTTTCCCGCGCCGGTCGTGAATTGGTCGAAGATGAGCTTTTCGGCCGCGCGGCCGCCGAGCGCGTACGAAATCATGGCTTCGAGGTATTGCTTGGAGTAGGTGTGTTTCTCGTCGATCGGCAAATAGGTCGTCACCCCCAGGGCGCGGCCGCGCGGGATGATCGTGACCTTGTGGACCGGGTCGGCCTCCGGGATCTTCCGCGCCACGAGAACGTGCCCGGATTCATGATAGGCGGTGATCTTTTTCTCCTGATCGGAGATGATGAGGCTCTTCCGCTCGATGCCCATCATGACCTTGTCTTTCGCCTCTTCGAAGTGCCGCATCGTGACGGCCTTCTGGTTCTGGCGGGCCGCGAGAAGGGCGGCCTCGTTCACGAGGTTCGCGAGATCGGCCCCGGCGAGTCCCGGTGTCCCCTTCGCCAGGACGTCGAGCTTCACGGTGTCGTCGAGGGGAATGTTGCGGGTGTGGACCTTCAGGATCCCCTCGCGCCCCCTCACATCGGGCCGGTCGACGACGACCTGCCGGTCAAACCGCCCCGGCCGCAGAAGCGCCGGATCGAGAACGTCGGGCCTGTTTGTGGCGGCGATGATGATGACCCCGCTGTTCTGTTCGAACCCGTCCATCTCCACAAGGAGCTGGTTGAGCGTCTGTTCCCGCTCGTCGTGCCCTCCGCCGAGCCCGGCTCCGCGATGGCGCCCGACGGCGTCGATTTCGTCTATGAAAATGATGGCGGGCGCGTTCTTCTTCCCCGTTTCGAACAGATCGCGCACGCGGCTGGCCCCGACCCCCACGAACATTTCAACGAATTCGGCGCCGGAGATGGAGAAGAAGGGCACACCCGCCTCGCCGGCCACCGCCCGCGCGAGGAGTGTCTTACCGGTTCCGGGAGGCCCGAGGAGCAGGACGCCCCGCGGAATTTTTCCCCCGAGCCGCTGGAACTTGGTCGGTTCCTTGAGGAACTCGATGATCTCCTGGAGCTCGACTTTCGCTTCGTCGGCGCCGGCGACATCCTGAAACGTCACTTTCGCCGCGCCCTCGTTGATGCTTTTCGCGCGGCTCTTCCCGAAGGAAAAGATCCCCTTGGTCCCCATTCCCTGCATCCGCCGCATGATGATCAGCCAGACGACGAACAGCAGGACCCACGGGAGGACGCTGAGGAGGGCGTTCATCCAGGTGTTGTCCTCCTTGGTGATCGTGAACCGGATTTCCTTGTCGTTCCAGTCCTTCACGACGCTCGCGTCGATGTAGGGGAGGGTGACCACGAATCGCTGGACGGGGAGGGTCCTGCCGGTGGAGGTCGCGACGTCCACCGATTTTTTCAGGATCCCGTGAAAATCGTAGTTGTTGAGATCCGATTTCTTGATCGTCGCGTTGTTGATCAACCCCTCCTTGAGGAGCGATTGGTACTGGGTATAGTCGAGTTCGTACTCCGTCCCCTCCTGGGAGCGGAAGAGGGTCATCACGATGAACACGCCGAGGATGATCGCGGACCAGCTCAAAACGACCTTGAGCACTTTTCCCCAGTTGAAGTCGTCGTCTCCGCGGAACTGGTTCTTCGAAGGGCGGTTTCTCCGCGGCCGGGGCAGCTTTCTTCGCAACTGCTTGTCGTTCATACGCTTGAGGTCTTGCGGATCGTTTTCCATGTCTAGATGTCTAACGTTTTTCTGCTTTGTTTAGTTAGTCGCTCAGGCGGTAAATTCCGCGCAGGTTCCGCACCTTCTGAGCGTAGTCGAGCCCGTACCCGATCACGAAGTAATTCGGGATGACGAAGCCGACATAGTTGATGGGGACGCGGATCTTTGCGGCGTCCTTTTTATAGAGCAGCGTCACCACCTTGAACGACCGGGGGTTATGCTGCGAAATCAGCCGGATCATGAAGTCCACCGATAACCCCGAATCCACGATGTCTTCCACGATAATGATGTCCCGTCCCTCGACCTGGCAATTCAGCTCCTTGAGAAGGGTGACGTTCCCGGAGCTGATCTTGGCGTCCCCGTAGCTGGAGAGCTTCATGAAATCGATCTCGCAATCGATATCCACGTGCCTGATGAGATCCGCCATGAACACGAACGCGCCGTTCAGGATCCCGATAAAGATGGGAACCCGCCCCTTGTAGTCCCTGCTCACCTTCCTGCCGAGCGCCTTCACGCGCGCCTGAATCTTCTTTTCCGTCAGATAAAGTACGAAGCGGTCGTCGTGTACCGTGATGTATTTACTCATTCATCCGGGCTGCTTCGGGGCGCATAGTCCAGCTTCATCACTCGTGTTGTGGTCGGTCTGATTTTATGCCTGTCGTCGAGCCGTTTCCCGCATACCCACACGATTTCGCCGTCCGAGACGAAAACGGGAATGGCCAGCTTTTCAAATAACGGTATTTTTTCGTCAATAAAAAAATCGCTCAGTTTCTTCTTTTCCCGCATCCCGAGGGGAACAAACCAGTCGCCTTCCTTCCAGCTTCGCAGGACGCATTCCTCGCCGAGCGTGTCCGCGTCGACGAATTCGGTGTTCGGGTCCGCCGACAGGTTGATCTCGCCGCCCAGCGCCGATCCGAACCCGAACCGGTCGAATTCATATCTCCTGTTCAGCTCGATCCGGTGCCGGTACGGAGCCAGCCGCTTCACGCGCGAAAAGACCAGCTGCCCGCGGTTCCGGTAAAAGACGGCGTCGCCGCCGATCGAGCAGGAACTTCCCGTTTCGCCCTCCGCCACGCGGAGCATGGTCTTCACCGTTCCGAAGTCGACTTCCCTCGACGTGAACCTCCGGCCAAAATGAAGCAGAAGGTGCTCGCGGAGAAACGCGGGCTGATCCAGAAGCGCCTTCAAATCGATCCGGATGGTCCGGGGAGTTTCGCGGACCAGCACCGACGGGAGGACGCCCTGTGTCACAGCTCCGAGGTATTCTTCAAGCTGATTGAACAGCTCGCCCGTCCGCCGGAGGGTTACGATCAGGTTCGGATTGACATTCCTCCGCACGAGGGGGATCACTTCATGCCGGAGAAAATTCCGTGTGTATTCGTTCCCGGCGTTCGTCGAATCGTCGCGGTACCGGACCTCGCGCTCGGACGCGTATTTCATGATCAGTTCTTTGGTGGCGAACAGGAGGGGGCGAACGACGCACTGGTCGTCCCGTTTGACCGGAATGCCCGAAAGCCCCCGGACGCCGGCACCCCTGAAGAGGTTAAAGAGGATCGTTTCCGCGTTATCGTCCGCCTGGTGAGCTGTCGCAACCCGCTGGAAGCCGAGGGAGGACCGGAGTTTCCTGAAGAATTCATAGCGCAACTCCCTGGCCGTCTCTTCGATCGATTGCCTGCGCGCATCGGCGATGTCGCGCGTATCGGCCCGTTCCACGTAGCATTCCAACCCCCGCGCGCCCGCCGCCGAGCGGACGAACGACTCATCCTGATCCGACTCTTCTCCGCGCAACCGGTGGTTGAAATGCGCGAGCGCCAGAGTCAGCTGATAATCGTCCTTGAGACGCTCGAACGCATCCAGGAGGACCATCGAATCCGACCCTCCGCTCACGGCCAGAATAATCTTCTCCCCGCGTTCGATCAGTCTGAAACGCTGGAGGAATTCCCGGAGCCTGCCGAGGAGAGATTCTGACGCGTTCATGCCTCATCTTCACCCGATAAAAAAAATTCCTTTCAGACACCCGCATCCGAAAGGGTTCGTGCGCCGTAGCGGAGGAGGGAGTCGAACCCCCGACACACGGATTATGATTCCGTTGCTCTAACCAACTGAGCTACTCCGCCGTAACTAACCGAAAATATACTACAAAAACGCAAGATATGCAAGGAGTTACGCCGCCCGGTAGTGACTCACTTTGTGTTTGTCATCCTGAGCGCAGCGAAGGATCTCCGTGCTCTATGGAGAGGAGATCCTTCGGTCGCTCCGCTCCCTCAGGATGACAAATGGCGGGAAAGTGAGGCACGACGTACAGTCCCGGACGAGTTGCGAATGGATACGATAATCCCTACTTTTCCAATCAAGCGTCGCGTCCCGGACGGCAACCGGGAAGAAAAAAATGGAGAATCTCACCACATCATACAGCATGCCGGCCCGCTTCGCAGGGGGTTCCGTCACGGCCTCGTGGGAGCCCGCGGGGGAGGGCTCCGGTGAATCCCGCGTCTCCCCCGTTTCCCCCGTTTCAATTGACGAGGCGTTCCGCTATTGTGCCAGGGTCGCAACGGCGCACTACGAAAACTTTCCCGTCGCATCGCTCTTTTTGCCTGCCGACAAGCGCCCCTACATTCAGGCCATTTATGCGTTCAGCCGCGTCGCGGATGACTTTGCCGACGAACAGGACCGTCTTCCCGCCGAGCGGCTCGCCAATCTCGACGATTGGGAGAGGATGCTCCGGGAGTGTTACCAGGGGAAGGCGGAGCACCCGGTGTTCATCGCACTCGGCGAGACCGTCAGGCAGAACCGGATCCCGATCGAACCCCTTCTGGACCTCCTTGCGGCATTCCGGCGGGACGTGACACAGTCGCGGTACGAGTCGTTCGATGACCTGCTCGGCTATTGCCGCTGCTCGGCGAACCCCGTCGGCAGGCTCGTGCTGATGATCTTCGGGCACAGGGAGGAGGCGCTCTTCGCTCTCTCGGACCGGATCTGCACCGCCCTGCAGCTTGCGAACTTCTGGCAGGATGTCTTCGTCGATGCCGCCAGGAACCGTTTGTACATTCCTCTCGAGGACATGCGCCGCTTCGGGTACGCCGAGGCGAGCTGGCTCGGCCGGGTGCCCGGGAAGGGCTACAAAGAGCTGATGAAGTTCGAGATCGAGCGGACGAAAGGGATGTTTTATGAAGGGGCGGAACTCCCCCGCCTGGTCGAGAAGGAACTCCAGGTCGAGCTGAAGATGGTCTGGCTCGGGGGGATGTCGATACTCCGCCTGCTCGAGAAGCGCGGCCTCGACACCGGCAGGAGGCCCTCGCTGGGAACGCTCCGGAAGATCATGATCCTGGTTCGCGCGCTTCTTGTCGACGACCTGAGCCGGTACGGCAGAAAGAAGAAACAGTGGGATCTGACCTAGCCTTCTTTCCGGGCGGAGCAGGGACCGTCCCGGGGAAATCGAGCTTCGACTACTCTCTCGCGTTTCTTCCGAGGGACAAGCGCGAGGCGTTGAAAACAGTCTATGCCTTTTGCCGGACGACCGACGATATCGTCGACGGCCCGGAGATCTCGGGAGTCAACGGGAAAATTGAACTTCTCCGGAAGTGGCGGGCGGAACTCGAGCACGCGTTCGAAGGCCGGTCGGAATATCCCGTCCTCAACCGCCTGAGCGCAATCGCCAGGCGCTTCAATATTCCCGTGATGCACTTCACCGAGCTGGTCCGGGGCGTGGAGATGGATCTGGTCAAGAACCGGTATGAAGATTTTGAAGAGTTGAAACAATACTGCATGCTTGTCGCCTCTTCGGTCGGGCTGATGACGCTCGAAATCTTCGGGCCGAGAAACCGGGGGACGCGGGAGTATGCGGTCAACCTGGGCATCGCTCTGCAGCTTACCAACATCCTCCGCGACGTCGCCATCGACGCCTCGTACGGCAGAATCTACCTTCCGCAGGAAGATCTCCGGCGGTTCGGCTACACGGAATCGGATCTCCTCGCGGGCAAGTACACGCCTCAGTTCCGCGAGTTGATGGAATTTGAGACCGGGCGCGCGGAGGAATACTACCGCCGGGCCAAGGATTCGCTGCCGAACGAGGACCGCCGCGCGATGTTCGCCCCGAAGATCATGGAACGGATCTACTTTCACACGCTCCTCCGCATCAAGGATGCCGGGTACAACGTGTTCGACCACCGCGTCCGGCTCCCTCGCTTCCTCCAGTTCCTGATCGCGGTGAAATACTGGGTGAAGCAGCGGCTCTTCGGCCGATGAGCCGCACCGCCCCACGCATCAAGGTACACAAGTCCCCTGGGTACTTCCACGCCGCCGCGCGTTGACGCTCTCATCATAGGGGGCGGATTGAGCGGGCTCGCCGCGGCTGTGCGCCTGGCCTCCCGGGGCGCCGAAATCGTCATGTGCGAACAGGCGCCGAGACTCGGCGGGAGATGCTACTCCTTTACCGACCCGGCCACGGGAGATGTCGTCGACAACGGCCAGCACATTCTCCTGGGCGCCTACCACAATCTCCTTGCCTATCTCGACACGATCGGCAGCAGGGAATTCCTCAAGGTCCGCTCCCTGACTCTTCCGCTGCACCATCCGCAGAAGGGCTTCGCATCGTTCGCCGTGCCCCCGGTCCCGCGGCCGTTTCACCTCCCCGCGGGCATGCTCAAATTCAAGTTGCTCACTCTTGCCGAGCGAAGGAGGCTTCTCAAGGTCGGTCTCGCCCTCAGCCGCCGGAACAAGAGCGCCGACGAGAAGCTCGCGGGGATCACGGTCGATCAATGGTTGACCGGTCTCGGACAATCGCGGCGCGCGATGGAGTGCCTCTGGAATCCGATTGCAATCGCTGTGATGAACGAATCGCCCGGGAAGGCATCCGCTCTCCTGTTCGCGAAGACGCTTCGTGCCGCGTTCCTCGGGAAGAAATCCGACTCTGCCATCCTTCTTCCCACCGTCGGCCAGACGGAGCTCTATGTCTCCGGGGCGCTCCGCTACCTCGCTGCGAGAAAGGCCAGGCTCCTCGTGAACACGGAGGTTGCGTCGCTGGAGATCCGGCATTCGGCGGTCTCAGGCGTCGTGCTGAAGGACGGCCGACGGCTGAACGCCGCTCATGTTATCGCCGCGGTCCCCTACCACTCGTTGAAACGATTGGTCCCTCCGGATCTTCAGGAGGAAAAACCGTTTGCGGGGTTGCACCATCTCAAAAGCTCGCCCATCGTCTCGCTCCATCTCTGGTTCGAAGAGGAGGTCATGAATGAAGAATTCGTGGGGTTGATCGGACGGAGGATTCAATGGGTGTTCAACCGGAGGAGGATCACGGGGGGCGGCGGGAAGAAATCGGGCTACCTCTCGGCCGTCATCAGCGCCGCCCACGAATACGCCCATCTCTCCCGTCAGGAGTTGCTTTCGATCGCACTCGAGGACCTCCGCGGAGTCTATCCGGCTCTGGGCAAACTCGTCTCATCGGTCGTCATCAAGGAAAAACGGGCCACTTTTTCTCCCACGTGCGAGGCCGAGCAATGGCGCCCCGGGGCGGTAACTCCCGTCTCCAATCTCTTCCTGGCGGGTGACTGGACCGACACGGGATTGCCGGCGACGATTGAAGGAGCGGTCCTGAGCGGAAACAGGGCTGCCGATCTGATCGGCTAGGACGTGCGGGGGCTACAACAGGACGGTGGCGAATAGTCTCGAGAGGAGCGGTTGGACGGGAATGAAGACCGCCAGCATTCCGAGCGCGACAAGCCATTTCCAGGGGACCGACCGCGATTCATGAATGACGGTGATGCTCATGAACAGGAGGAGCAGCGAAAAAAAACAGAGAATCACCAGTCCCGCGGTGGGATTGTGAAGGTGGAGGAGCGCCAGGAGCGAACCCTCCTCGGTTTCGGCGGGCGTGTTTCGTCTGAAGAAGAGTTGTGCGCAGAACAGGAGGGTCTGCGGGAGCCGCGCGGTCGCGTTGACGAACGCCATCGCCGAGAAAAAGAGGTTTTCCGGAACGCGCACGAACAGCGCAAAGGATCCCACGGCGAGAAGAAACGTTCCGAACGGTCCGGCGAGCTCCTCCAGCGGAGAATGTTGTGCCGGATTTCCGGCCTCCAGGCCCGCGTGCGTTTGCACGGGTGCGGCGGAGGCGAGCAGGCGTCGGGCGATCAGGTGGGAAGACTCGTGGACAAGAATCGAGAGAAGGATGGCAGCCAGAAATGCCGGAAGCCCCACGGCAAAGAGGCGCGCCGGCGGGAGCTTCGGTTCATCGCCGGGGCGGTGAACGCTTTTCCATTTTACCTGATCGTCCATGATAATTTTGGGTGCGAAAGGTACGTGTTTTTTCATTGAGTTTCAACTTCTGGGCGATGTCTCAATTTGGCCGAACGTCTCTCCACCTCGTCATGCTGACATGCTCCTGGTCAGCATCTTTCAACTCTTTTATAAAGATCCCGATCTAAAACATGTCGGGATGACGAGAGAAGGTGAAACTGCGGCACTACCAAGTTCTGCATTCGGGCGCGAGTTCCCGAATTCTTGTTTTTTCCTCGCTAAAGGGGTACCTTGTCACCAGATGATCGAGAGCATTCGAATATGAGCAACTCAAAGCCCGGCTTCTACGAAGAATTATCGTGGAGGGGTTTCATCCATACCTCGACGGAGGGGGCGGCAAAGGTCTTTTCGCCGGATGAAGTGACCGGATACATCGGTTTTGACCCGACCGCATCGAGCCTCCACGTCGGATCGCTTCTCCCGATCATGGGCCTCGTCCACCTGCAGCGGTTCGGGCATCATCCGATCGCGATCGCGGGGGGCGGGACGGGAATGATCGGCGATCCCAGCGGAAAAACACTCGAACGCAGGCTTCTTTCGGCGGACGACATCGGACTCAATCTCGAGGGAATCAAACGCCAGCTCTCCCAGTTTCTCGATTTCCGCGCGGCAAAGAACCCGGCCCGGATCGTGAACAACGCCGACTGGCTGGGTACGATTTCGATGCTGGAATTCCTTCGCGGGGTCGGCAAGTATTTCTCGGTGAACGAGATGCTCGCGAAAGACTCGGTGAAGTCGAGAATCGACCAGGAGCAGGGAATGTCCTTCACGGAGTTCAGCTACTCCCTTCTCCAATCCTACGATTACCTGCAGCTGTTCGACAGGTACGGATGCACCCTGCAAATGGGAGGGAGCGACCAGTGGGGGAATATCGTCTCGGGCGTCGCCCTCATCCGGCGCATGCGCTCCGCGGACGTGCACGGCATCGTCTTCCCGCTTCTGGCGACCTCGACCGGGGAGAAGTTCGGAAAATCCGAAAGCGGCACCGTCTGGCTCGATGCGGGGCGGACTTCGCCCTACAGATTCTACCAGTTCTGGTATAACACCGACGACCGCGATGTTCTCCGCTATCTCCGGCTCTTTACGCTCCTGCCGCGGGAGAAGATTGCGGAGCTCGAGTCGGAGCTGGAGGCCGCCCCCCAGAAGCGGTCCGCCCAGGCGGCGCTCGCCTCCGAAGTGACCCGGACTGTGCACGGGGAGTCGTCGTTGTCACAGGCCGTGCGCGCCTCCCGGATATTCTTCGGAGGTGAACTCTCGGGAGCGGGCGACGCGGAGCTGCTCGATATTTTCAGCGACGTTCCATCCGTTGAAATCGCAAGGGACCGCCTCGGAGGGTCCGGGATGCCGCTTCTCGAACTCCTCTCCGCCGCGGGCGTGGCGGGTTCGAAGGGAGAGGGCCGCCGGTCCATCCAGGGAGGGGGGATCTACCTCAATAATAAGCGCGTCTCCGACCCGGAGAAGGCGGTCACCCTGGAGGAGGCTGTCAGGGGAAAGTTCATCGTGCTGAGGAAAGGCGCGAGAAACTATTTCCTGGTGAAGGTGATCTGATGGGGGCGAAGTGACGGAGACCTTCTGAATGTCGCTCCTTGGCAGGTTCTTTGCGGCCGGACCCGCGAAACCCCGCCGCGACGGCAAGTCTCCGCTGACTCTGAAGGAACGGTTCAAAGCGTTCTCGAACCTGCCTCAACTCCTCCGGCTGATCTGGGGGACGAGCAAGCCCCTGACGGTCGCCGATTTCCTCTTGCGCGTCGTGAAGGCAGCCGCCCCGCTCGCCCTCCTCTACGTCGGCAAGCTCATCATCAACGAGATTGTGCGTCTCATCGGTTCGCCCGAACCCCGGGATTTCGCCCATCTCTGGTTCCTCGTGGCGGCCGAATTCGGGATCGCTGTCCTCTCGGACCTTCTCGGGCGGGGCATCGCGCTGATCGACAGCCTCCTCGGAGACCTCTTCACCAACCGGACCTCGCTCCGGATCATGGAGCATGCCGCCCGGCTCGATCTGTACCACTTCGAGGATTCCAATTTCTACGATAAGCTCGAGCGGGCCCGGCAGCAGACCACCGGCCGCACCACCCTGATGACGCAGATGTTCAGCCAGCTCCAGGATCTCATTACGATGGCGATCCTTGCCGCCGGGCTGATCGCGTTCAACCCCTGGCTGATCGTGTTGTTGTTCGTCGCGCTCGTCCCGGCCTTTCTCGGGGAGGCGCACTTCAACGCGAGGACCTATTCGTTCATGCGGAAGTGGACTCCCGAGCGCCGGGAGCTCGATGCATTGCGGTACGCGGGCGCGAGCGACGAAACCGCGAAAGAGGTGAAGATCTTCGACCTTTCGGAGTTTCTGACCGCCAGGTACCGGACGTTGTCGGATCGCTTTTTTGAAACCAACAAATCCCTCTCCGTGAAGCGGTCCGTCTGGGGGAGTTTTCTGGCGATCATCGGCGGGTCCGGATACTATGTCGCGTACGTCTTCATCATTCTTCGCACCGTCCGGGGGGAGGCCTCCCTCGGGGACCTGACCTTCCTGGCCGGATCGTTCAGGCAATTGCAGAATCTCCTCCAGACGATTCTGAGCCGGTTCTCCGGTATGGCCGACGGCGCGCTCTATCTGCGCGATCTCTTTGAGTTCTTCGATCTCGCACCGACCGTGCGCTCGCCGGAACATCCCCGGCCCTTCCCCCGGCCCGTCCAACAGGGGTTCACATTCGAGAATGTCGGCTTCATCTATCCGAATTCGACACGGTGGGCCAACAGGCACCTGTCGTTCACGCTCCGGGCGGGGGAAAAGCTCGCTCTCGTCGGGGAGAACGGCGCCGGAAAGACGACCCTCGTGAAGCTGCTCGCGCGCCTCTACGATCCGAGCGAAGGGAGGATCCTGCTGGACGGGTACGATCTCCGGGAATACGACCTGAACGACCTCCGCAGGGAGATCGGCGTGATCTTTCAGGATTTTGTGCAGTACCAGATGACGGCCGGAGAGAATATCGCCATCGGGAGAATCGAGGCGCGAAGCGACCTTCCCCGCATTCAGACGGCGGCCGAACGGAGCCTCGCAGACCTGGTGATCGACAAGCTTCCGGGCCGGTACGATCAGATTTTGGGCAAGCGGTTCGACACGGGGGTCGATCTCTCCGTGGGCGAGTGGCAGAAAATCGCGCTCGCACGGGCCTATATGCGCGACGCGCAGTTGCTGATTCTGGATGAGCCGACGGCCTCGCTTGACGCGCGGGCGGAACATGAAGTCTTCCAGCGTTTCGCCGACCTGACCCGGGGGAAGTCCGCAGTCCTGATCTCCCACCGGTTTTCGACCGTGCGGATGGCGGGCCGGATCATCGTCCTGGAAAACGGGGAAATCCTCGAGTCCGGCACGCATGAGGAGCTCCTCGACCGGAACGGCAAATATGCGGAGCTGTTCAACCTCCAGGCGATCGGGTACCGGTGACCTGATCGCAGAGCCGCGGAACGGGAGGAGCTTCCCGCGTGTTTAATCCGGCAGAAGGAAGGAACGCATCCATGAGATTCATGATTGTTTTTCTGGCGATGTTTGGCGTTCTTTGGGTTCCGGCGTGCGGATCCCGGGGCGCAGGCGGCGACGCCGCATCGCGGGGCCAGGAACGAGGCGACTCAACAGGACAGAAAGGGAGTTCGATGGGTTTTAAGGTGACGAAGACCGACTCGGAGTGGAGGAAACAGCTCACCCCCGAGGAATATGAAGTCACGCGGAACAAGGGGACGGAACGCGCGTTCTCGGGAAAGTACTGGGACAATCACGACACCGGGACATACTATTGCATCGATTGCGGCGAACTGCTCTTCAGTTCCGAAACGAAATTTGAATCCGGGACCGGCTGGCCGAGCTTCTGGGCTCCGCCCCAGGAGGCGAAGGTGCTGACCGAATCCGATACGACATTCGGAATGGTCCGGACCGAAGTCATGTGCGGCACGTGCGGGGCCCACCTCGGGCACGTCTTCGAGGACGGGCCGGCTCCCACGGGATTGCGCTACTGCATCAATTCCGTTGCGCTGAGATTCGTCAAGAAGAAGTAGCGGTCTTTGCCCCGAGCCTGCCGTAGTACAATAGCGTGAGATACTCGAAGGCAACGCTTCCGTTCCGTTCGTTCGCGCGGAAGATCCTGCCGAGAGATGCGAGCATCGGCTCGTAGGATGCATGGCCCGGTCCGGGCATGTAGGAGGAGGACAAGAGTCTGCTCTCCGCGCCGGCGAGATCGAAGAGCTGGCTCTGATGGAACGTGCCTGACCCGATCTCCTCCCCTCCGAAGAATTCCTTGAGAACCGGCCGGTCGATTTTCCGGTGGTCCACTTCCGCGTAGTCCGTGGCGTAGCGCTTCACCAGCTCCTCATACTCCCTCAGAAAGGGAGCCGGGCCGGTGAGCCGCTCATTCCAGAGTAAGACCACCCATCCGTCCGGTTTCAATATCCGCGAGAACTCCTCGCGGGCACGGTCCCGGTCGAACCAATGAAACGCCTGGCCGGCGGCCACAAAGTTGACGCTGCGAGCGGGGAGTGTGGTCGATTCCGCCCGCCCGTCGACGCTCCGGAAGAGGGGGTAGGCGTGCAGGAGGCGTTCCGCCGCCTCTCTCATCTCGCGGTTCGGCTCCACGCCGAAGACCCGGTTGCCGTTCTTGAGGAATTCCTCCGTCAGAATCCCCGTCCCCGAGCCTATGTCGGCGACGACGGATTCCTTCGTGAGGCCGCAGTGCTCTTCCAGGGTGCGGATAAATTCGGGAGGGTAATGGGGCCGTGACTTGACGTACTGCTCGACCCGGGAGGAGAATCGCTGAGCGGGGTCGATCAATCGAACCGGATCAACTCCGCCACGGCATCCGGGGGAGCTTGCCGAGGTATGCGGAGTACCTCCGCCGGTCAAATTCCCGTTCGTTCTTCAGCACGTCATAAATCTCCGCAGACAACGCGCAGCCGATGAGGCGCTTGGCCTCGGTTTGCGAGTGGCCTTCTTTGAGGAGACGGTCGAATGTCTTGCGGGTTTCGGGAGGAAGGTTGTCGCGCATCTGATTGTCGACGACCTCGAGAATATTCTCCAGGAGACGGCTTCCTTTGTATCGTGAGGACATGATGATCACCCATCTGAATTGGCAGCAGGTCTGAATTTACACCCCAGCCGTAGGCTCACGAGATGCGACGCATTTCAAAGTAGGCATTCCAGTCCAGAGTGTCAAGTCAACTAATCCCGCCGGTCCCGGCAGGCGGGATCCAAGACTACCCCCTTCCGGATCCGGACTTGCGTGCCATCACACGGAGTGGCCGTCGTGCGGCAATTTCCCCAATTTGAGCTCACGTTTTGGAGATAAAAGGCCAGTCTCGTTTCCTCCACGACCGGACGAGGAACAGAATGAACCCAAGCAGGACAAGGATCACGGCATACCGGATTTCTTTCTGGAAGTTTTTCCGCCCCACGAGGACGTAGAAGAATCCTGCGAACGCAACGAGAGCCGGAAGGGGATAGAGCCACATCCGGAACGGACGCATAAGACCGGGCCGGCGGACGCGGAGGATGATCACGCCCGCGATCTGTGAGAGGAACTGGATCAGGATCCGGATGACGACCAGCGCGGCGATGACGTCGGCAAGCCTGAGAAGGCAAAACAGGATTGCGACGCCCCCGAGCACGAGGAGGGAGACATCGGGGAAACGGTGGCGCGGATGAAGGTGGGAAAAAGACCGGAAAAAATCGCCTCCCACTGCGGCCGCATAGGGGACGCGCGAATAGCCGAGGAGAAGGGAGAAGACGGATGCGAAGGCCGTCCACATGATGAGCACGGTGGCGAGGATCCCCGCCCAGTCGCCATAGACTCTCTGCATGAAACTCGAGACGATGAACTTTCGCGCATCGGATGCCGCGCTCTCCTGGAGTTCCTGCCACGGGATGACCCCGAGGATGCTGACGTTCATGACGAGATAGATGATTCCCACCAGGAGAATCGAAATGAGGATCGCCCTCGGAATGTTTTTTCCGGGCTCCTTGATTTCGCCGCCGAGAAAACAGACGTTGTAGTAGCCCCAGTAATCGTACACCGCCACGAGCATTCCGCTCCCCAGGCCGGTGAAGAAATTTGAAGAGAGCGTGAATGCGCCGGGGGGAAAGCTGAAGGCGCGCTCCGGGTTGAAGTGCGTCACACCCGCCACGATCACCCAACCGATCGTGGCCATGACGCCCACCCAGAGGAATTTCGCGATCGCGCCGATCATGGTGATCCTCCGGTAGAGGAGGATCACGGCCACGGCGCAGCATCCCATTGCGACAAGAGTGCCCCGGGTGAAGAGCAGGCTCGCCTCAACGGGTCCGATCAGGGGCAGCATGAAGTGGAAATTTTGTTGCGCCACCGGAACTCCGAGGCCGGGCACGAGGTATTCCGAATACTGCGCCAGTCCGATGCATCCGGAGGCGATCGAAAGCGGGGCGCTGAAGGTCAACTGCCATATAAACAAAAACGCCATCAGTTTTCCCGCAGAATCCGGGTTATAGATTTCCTTGAGGTACCCGTAGGATCCCCCCGAGCCGGGCATCGCCGCGCCCAGCTCGGCCCAGACCAGCCCGTCGCAGATCACGAGGAGAGCTCCGCAGACCCATCCGAGCATCGCCTGAGGACCGCCCATCGCGGCGACGATGAGTGGAATGGTGATGAAGGGGCCGACGCCGATCATGTCGATCATGTTCAGCGCGGTCGCGCCGGAGAGCCCGATGCCGCGTATCAGATCCGGAGATGAGGGGTTCTTCTCCGGGGCGAGCGGGGAAGCCATTCAGTTTCTTGGCTGCGAAGCCAGGTTGAGGAAGAGACGTACCGCGCCTTCCTGCAGGATCCTGAGTTGCCTGTAGAGCGCCAGGGAGACGTAGGTGTAGGATCCGTGCCCATACCGGGCCCAGAGGAGGGAGGTCGGGGGCTGGTGCTGGTCCTGATCGCTCATGCCGAGGATCCGGTCGTACTTTGCCGAAGTCTGCTGCGTATCTGCCGCAGGGAGATAGATGCTCCTTTCCTGGACCCATCCGTCCCAGTCTCCGGGGCCGATGCGGTTCGGCCGGTTGAGAAGAGGATGGCCCGGAAAGAGGATCTGGACCGGAGCATCTTCTTCGGTGACCCGGTCGCCGGTCAACTGGATCGGATAGGGAGAAAAATGCTTTCCGTTCCAATCGCCTGTTTTGTGGTAGAGGCAGATGAGGTTACCTCCATTCCGGACATACTCAAGGAGGCGATCGTTATGGGATGCCGCATCGGGCCTGTACTCGTACGCCCTGAGGTCGAGCAGGATCGCCGAATATCGATCGAGGGCACCGCCTGCCAACTCCGACGAATCGATCAGCCGGTACGGAACTGAAAACGATCCCAGGGTTTCCTCGTCGGTGTTGTCGTAGGTATTCACCAGGCCGACAAACGTGCGGGGAGAGACCGTGGCGGAAACCGACCTCTTCGCAACTCTGAATTCGGAGGAAATCGAGTCAGCGTCTCTTACCGCGGTTGCGCGGAAGAGGAGAATGCTGTCGGCGCCCCCGGCATCACTATCAATTTCGAGATGGACCGTGTCCGGTGGCGCGGATGCGCGATACTCTTTGATCAAGACTCGCCTTCCGCCGTTGAACACGGAGAGCTTACATTGGAAAAACCGGGGATTCCTTCGATCGATGAAAGTGACGACGAATTTGCCCGGGCCCGTCCGGGGCACGTATTCCGGGGAAACTTTGATTGAAAATTGGGCGAGTTCACCCGTGGGCTTTGCGAGAGGATGCTGGAGCCTTGCCGCCGGTTCAATCCCCGAAAAGAGGTTCCGTGGATCGTAGGGGTATTCACGGTCGCTTCGAATGAGTACGAATCTGTGCCGGCTGAAGAAATCAGGGACCGAAGAGCGGGTCAGTTTGTCGAGCCCCTGCGAGCGATGCTGCTGGAGGGCGGAGAGGGAGAGCTCTCCGACGGAAGGGCCCTCCGGAGTTCGCGCCGAGACGTCGATTTCCACGACGCTCCCGGTTTTTGCCAGGCTGCTGTCCCTGTTCCGGAAGAAAACGTAGAGTTTCTTGACCTGCCAGACTCCGACGCTATCCGAGAGCTGCTCCGGATGGAAGGCGGGGTCGGCGGCTTTGGCAAACGCCTCGTAGGCCGAGATCCCCACCGCCTGGTGATTTCCATGCTGGCGGTTCGGTTCCGTCGTGATGGTATCATGGTGGGTGATGATGACATCCGGTTTTAGAGCCCGGATATAATACACGAGACGCGAGAGGACGCTGTCCCGGCCTCCCCATTTCGCAAACGTTTCTCTTGCGGTCTTGGAGAAGCCGAAGTCGGGGTACCCGAGAAAATAGGGTTCGGTTCCCAGGATCTTTGCGGCCTCGAGTGTTTCTTTCGTGCGGAGAACCCCCAGATCATCGTAGAGTTCTGATCCAATTTCGTTCTGACCCCCTTCACCCCGGGTGAAGAAGATGCTGTACGTCCTGATCCCTTTGATCCTGGAGTAGTAGGCGAGCGCGCCGCCATCCTCGTCATCCGGATGGGCCGAGAGGCACATCAGGACAAGTGTGGGAGACCCCGCGGGGCCCGGCGGCTCTGAAGGGACGCCCGGGGCGCCCGAGAACATTCCGCTCGGGAACAGAAGGAACGTGCCGAGAATGCAGATCATGGAAGGTAGCCGAAGCCGCGCCGTTGAAGTCATGTTCGATCGAAACCTGATTTGATGTCCCACCAAAGTAACCGGATTTGAATAAAAAGGCAATTCTCTCCCGGAGAAACCCCTCGTTCCCACGCTCTGCGTGGGAACGCATATCCGCGGCGCTCTGCGCCGCGAAATGGTTGCGGCGCGAAATGGTTGACTTTCGCCGTTCTCTTCCGTATACTTCAGTCATGAATTCAGGACGCCTCAGCTACCCCCGTTTTTATTATTGCCCCGCGGGCAAGACAGCAGAGGCGCATCCGCTTTAAACCAAGACCGTTAAGCGAGAAATGACGAAACCCTGCTGAGAAGACCGGCGGGGTTTTTTGTTTCACGCCGTCGTAAGCCGGCGGCCACGGCAGGCGCGACCTTCAGGTCGCGCGGAATTCGACAACATCAAAAAAAAACAGACGGAGCGAGCTCATGATCATCGTCATGAAATCAAAGGCGACCGATGCCGACGTGCGGCATGTGGTCGCACGGATCGAGGAACTCGGCCTGCAGGCCCACCTCTCGAAAGGTGTCGAGAGGACCATTATCGGGGTGATCGGGGACGAGCGTGTCATCAAGAAGGAACAATTCTCGCTCTTGCCCGAGGTCGAGAATGTCATCCCGATCCTCAAGCCGTACAAACTCGCAAGCAGGGATTTCAAGCAAACCGGAAGCGTGATCGAGGTGGCGGGGGTGAAGTTCGGGGGTAAACAGATCTCGGTGATCGCAGGGCCCTGCTCGGTGGAAAGCGAGGAGCAGCTCATGACGACGGCCCGGGCCGTGAAGGCGTCGGGCGCATCCCTCCTGAGAGGGGGCGCCTATAAGCCGCGGACAAGCCCGTACGCATTCCAGGGGCTCGGCGAAGACGGATTGAAGCTTCTGGCGAAAGCACGGGAGGAGACGGGGCTGGGCATCGTCACCGAGGTGATGGAATCGGCGGAGGCCGAGCTCGTCGCCGAGTATGCGGACATGCTTCAGGTGGGGGCGAGAAACATGCAAAATACGAAGCTCCTCAGAAAACTCTCCCAGCTCCGCAAGCCGGTCCTCCTGAAGAGGAATTTTGCGGCGACGTTGAACGAGTTCCTGATGAGCGCGGAATACCTCCTTGCGGGGGGCAACGACCAGGTGGTGCTGTGCGAGAGGGGGATCAGGACGTTTGTCGAGTACACGCGCAACACGCTCGACCTGAACGTCGTCCCGGCGGTGAAACTGCTTTCCCATCTTCCCATCCTCGTCGATCCGAGTCACGGAACCGGGCGGCAGGACCTGATTCTCCCGATGAGCCGGGCGGCCATCGCGGCGGGGGCCGACGGACTGATCATCGAAGTCCACCCCCGGCCCGAAGCGGCCTTCTCGGACGGGGATCAATCGCTCACGCCTCCCGCATTCGATCAGGTCATGAAAGAAGTCCGGTCGATCGCCCAGGCGATGGGGCGCGGCATGCCTTGATTTTCCGTCCTGATTTCGTTACGTTGGCTTTCAGACCATGCCCAGTCCCGCGGCCGTCAGGAAGCTGAAGGAAATTGTAGGTCCGGAGAATTTCCTCGATTCTCAGGAGTCGCTCATCGCCTATTCCTACGACGCGACGGCGATTGAACCCCAGCTTCCCGCCGCGATCGTCTCTCCCTCCAACGCTGAGCAGGTTTGCAGGATCATCCGCCTCGCGAACGAAGAGCGATTCCCGGTCGTACCGCGGGGATCGGGGACCGGCCTGAGCGGCGGCGCCCTTCCCGTCCCCGGCTCGATCGTGCTCCTCACCAACCACTGGAACCGTATTCTTGAAATTGACCGGGAGAACATGACCGTCACGGTTCAACCCGGAGTGATCACCGCCCACCTCCACCAGGCGGTCGAACGTTTGGGCTATCTCTATCCCCCCGACCCGGGAAGCTCCAGCATCTGCACGCTCGGCGGAAATGTCGCCGAGAACTCGGGAGGCCTTCGCGGCCTCAAGTACGGGGTGACGAAAAACTATGTGATGGGAATCGAAGCCGTGCTGCCGACGGGCGAAATCCTCAATACCGGCGGAAAATCGGTGAAGGACGTCGCTGGATACAATCTGAAAGATGTCTTCATCGGCTCCGAGGGGACGCTCGGGGTCTTCACGAAGCTTCTTCTGAAGATTATTCCCCAGCCTCAATCTCACCGGACGATGGTGGCGTTCTACTCGTCGATGGACGATGCGGCGCGGACCGTCTCGGCGATCATCGCGGAGAAGATCACCCCGGCAATGCTGGAATTTCTCGACCAGGTGACGATCCGATGCGTCGAGGAGTACACGCATCTGGGGCTGCCGGTCGACTCCGAGGCGATGCTTCTGATAGAGGTGGACGGCAGGCGGACTGTCGTCGAGGAGGATGCCGCCCTCATCAGCGAAATCTGCCGCAAGCACGGCGCGACCGCAATCAAGATTGCGAAGGACGACCCGGAATCGCTGCGCCTCAAGACCGCGCGCCGGGCGGCCTTCACTTCCCTGGCGCGCGTCAAACCGACGACGATCATGGAAGATGTCGCGGTTCCGAGGGCGGACCTGGCGCGACTGGTGGCCCGCATCAGCGAACTGGGCCGCAAGAACGGCGTGATGATCGGAAATTTCGGGCATGCGGGCGACGGAAACCTTCACCCGAATTATATGACCGACGAACGCGA
The DNA here is from genome assembly GCA_036522515.1 of Bacteroidota bacterium. Lineage (NCBI taxonomy): Bacteria > Pseudomonadati > Bacteroidota > Bacteroidota bacterium. The sequence continues at coordinate 360,179 of DATDFQ010000043.1, read as the reverse complement.
CCCCGAGCAGTTTCGCCGCGCGGAAAAAACGGTCTTCGAAGTCGAGGAAGCCGCGATCGAGCTCGGAGGGACCATCACCGGCGAGCACGGGGTGGGATTGTACAAGAAGCGCCTCCTCGAGAAGATGGTCGGATCCCCCTCCCTGAACATGATGCGGACCTTGAAGCAGATGATGGATCCCAACAACGTACTGAACCCTGGAAAAGTATTCGACCTCAAGCCGAAGTGTGAAGGAGCTCTCCCGCGGGATCGCGAACAGATCAAAAAATTTCAGGACGTCGCATGGATGTAGAGATCAGGGGCCTCCATCATCTTACGGCAATCTGTTCCGACGCCCAGCGCACTGTCGATTTCTATACGAAAGTTCTTGGCCTGAAGCTCGTGAAGAAAACGGTCAACTTTGACGATCCCGGCGCCTACCACCTCTACTTCGGCGATCCGCAGGGGAGTCCGGGCACGCTCGTTACTTTTTTCGAATGGGCGGGCATGCCGAAGGGACGCTGGGGGATCGGGACCACGCACCATCTCGCATTTATTGTGGAGTCGAAGGAAGCGCAGCTGCGCTGGAAACGGCGGCTGACGGACAGCGGGATCGGTGTGACGGGGCCGTACGACAGGACCTACTTCACCTCGATTTACTTCGAGGATCCCGACGGCCTCATCCTTGAGATCGCGACGAGAGGTCCGGGGTGGACCGCGGACGAGCCCGCCGACCGGCTGGGCTCGCGTCTCATCGAGCCCCCCGCGGAACTCACACGGGAGGGGAGAGACGAGGCCGCGATCGCGCGCCTCTCGTGGCCCGAACCGGCCGGGACGATCACCGCAGAAATGGGGCTCAGGGGCCTTCACCATATCACCGCGATCTCGTCCGATATCGAAAAGACGGAGAAGTTCTACACGCAGACTCTGGGGCTTCGCCTGGTCAAGCGGACGGTCAATTTCGACGATCCCTCCGCTCCCCATCTCTATTTCGCGGCAGGCGACGCCGGCCCCGGCACGATCGTCACCTATTTTGCCTATCCCGCCGGCAGGATGCGTCCGGGAACGATCGGAACCGGCCTCACGCATCATTTTGCATTTGCAGTGGAAAATGATGAGATTCAGCGTGAGTGGCGAATAAAGCTGCTCAAAGCGGGTGTTCCGGTCACGCAGGTGTTGGATCGAGTCTATTTCAAGTCTATCTACTTTGAAGACCCGGACGGACACATACTGGAAATCGCGACGTCGGGGCCCGGGTTTCTCGTCGACGAGGAGAGGAAGAACCTGGGCCGCGAGCTCAAGTTACCCCCCTGGCTTGAGGGGAGCCGGTCCCGGATCGAAGGAGCGCTCTCCCCGATACGGGAGTGAGGCCCGATGAATCCCGTTCACACATCCCTGATCCACAAGATTCTCGAGCCGCAGCGCAAGAGTAATTCGAAGTATCCGACCTTGATGCTCCTTCACGGCAGGGGGGCCAACGAAGACGACCTCCTGGGGCTTGCCGAGTACCTGGACGACCGGTTGCTGATCGTCAGCGCACGAGCGCCCTTTCCGTTCGCTCTCGGAGGCGGGTTCACCTGGTATGAGATCGAGGAGGTCGGAAAACCCGAGCCGAAAATGTTCGCAGAGAGCTACCGGAAGCTCTCCCAGTTTATCGACGACGTCGTCAAGGGGTATCCTGTCGATCCCTCGAAGCTCCTCCTCTGCGGATTCAGCATGGGATCGGTAATGTCGTATTCGATGGCGCTTACCAGGCCCCAGGCCGTCGCCGGAGTCGCGGCGAACAGCGGTTACATCGCTGAGGATTCCGGCCTGAATATCGAATGGACCGGCGTGAAGGGGAAGCCGTTCTTCATCTCGCACGGGATGTACGATCCGGTCATACCGGTCGCGTTCGCCCGGAGGGCGAAGGAACTTCTGGAACCCCGCGGGGCGGCGATCACCTACCGGGAGTACGACATGGGCCATCAGATCATCGAAGACAGCTTGAACGACATGATGCGGTGGCTGACCCAACAGATCTGAACCGGTCGCCGGCGGCGGCAGGACGTGCGCGTCCCTTCGCCCGGAACCGAGACTCTCTGCACGCGACCATGATGTTCCCTCTGACAGCAAACCGGCCGGACGATGATTCCTCTGCGCGATAGCGTTCCCTCGAACACGACGCCGTTCGTCAACTACCTCCTCATCGCGACAAATACCGTCGTATTTCTTTACGAGGCCTCGCTCGGCAGGCATCTCGACGCGTTCATCTTCCGCTACGGGTTGGTGCCGGCAGATCTCCTCGGCGCTCTTCACTCCGGTCACGTTCACGCGGCTCTCTTTCTCCCGATGTTCACCTCGATGTTTCTCCATGGCGGCTGGCTGCACCTCCTTGGAAACATGCTCTTCCTCTACATCTTCGGGGATAACGTCGAAGACAGGTTCGGCCACGGGGGATACCTGTTGTTCTACTTCGTCGCAGGGCTTGCGGCCGCGGCGACCCAGACGGTGTTCAGCCCGGGGTCCGGAGTCCCGATGGTCGGGGCGAGCGGCGCCATCGCGGGCGTGTTGGGGGCGTACGTCTTCATGTTCCCCGCCGCAAGAGTGACCACGCTCATCCCCATCTTTATTTTTTTCCAGATCGTGGAACTCCCGGCGTTCCTCTTCCTTGGCATCTGGTTTCTGCTGCAGGCGATCAGCGGCCTTCTCTCGCTCGGCATCGGCGCGGATGCCGGGGGAGTCGCCTGGTGGGCGCACATCGGCGGCTTCGCGGCGGGCGCGCTGCTGTTTCCGTTCCTCCGGAAACCGGGCTGGTCGTGAGCGGGAAAGAACATCGCCCGCTGGACGAGATCGTCCATAACTGCATCCACTGCGGCATGTGCCTCCCGGTCTGCCCGACTTATGCGCTGACGTTCCGGGAGGAGTCGTCTCCGAGGGGCCGGATCCGTCTCATCCGCTCGGTGCATGAAGAGAAACTGGCCCTGACGCCGGAATTCGTGCATGAAATGAATTTTTGCCTCGATTGCCAGGCGTGCGAGACCGCATGCCCTGCGGGCGTGGCGTACGGCTCTCTCGTGGAAGATGCCCGCCGTCTCATCCATGAGCGGAAAAAGGATCCCGCACGCCTTCGTCTCCTGAAATGGGTGCTGCTCAGGGTGATACTCGCTTCGGCGGGCCGGACAAAACTTGCGGCCCGTTTGCTCCGGCTCTACCGTAAGACCGGCCTCATGGGTTGGGTCCAGAAGTCGGGACTCCTCGGGCGATTTTCACCCCGCCTCGCCCGGACGCACGGCCTGCTGCCCCAGCTCCGGGAAGAGTTTTTCGACGAGAGCGTTCCGGAAACGTTACGGCCCGACGGACCGGTGCGCGGGCGGGTCGCGCTTTTGACGGGTTGCGTCATGAACATCCTCCATGCGCGGACGCACAGGGATACGGTCGAGGTCCTGCTCAGGAACGGGTTCGAGGTCCTCATTCCGCGGCCCCAGGAATGCTGCGGCTCTCTCCACGGACACAACGGCGACCTCCGGATGGCGCGCAGCCTCGCGCGGAGGAACGTCGATCTTTTCGGGTCGCTTGAGATCGATGCCCTGGTTGTCGACTCGGCGGGTTGCGGCGCGTTCATCAAGGAGTACGGCAGGGTGCTGGAGGGGGATCCTGACTATTCCGGGCGGGCGGCATCCCTGTCGGCCAGGACGAAGGACGTCACCGAGTTTTTGGTCGAGGCGGGTTTCGACAAACCCGCCTGGCCCGTTCGCAAGCGGGTGACCTATCATGAAGCGTGCCACCTTGTCCACACTCAGAAGATCTCGACCCAGCCGAGGTCCGTCATCCACTCCATACCCGGGATCGAATTTGTGGAACTGCCGGAAGCCACCTGGTGCTGCGGGAGCGCGGGGATCTATACGGTGACACAATTTGACGACTCGATGGCCCTCCTGGAACGGAAGATGAAGAATATCGCTTCGACCGGAGCCGAAATCGTTCTCACCGCGAATCCCGGGTGCCATCTTCAGCTCGAACTCGGGATCAGGAATTCCGGCCTTTCGATGGAGGTCATGCACCCGGTGAGCCTCCTCAGGCGTGCGTACGGATTGCCGGAACGGGAAAAAAACGCAGCGTGAAGACTGCGGCTACCGGGTCCGAGGGATCGGTAGGCGCGACCTTCAGGTCGCGTAGCGTGGGGACGAAGAAGTCGGCGGGTTCCGGGCCAGCGCGATTCTTGACACTGGTTTCGAATTGGACTATATTTGCCACAAATCAGCCCCCTCGTCTCTCGTTTGGTTTCAAGCACTTTCGGAAGGTCACCCATGCAAGCGCTTCTTCGCCTCACGTACCGGTGTTTGATCCTCGCGTCGATCCTGCCCCGGACTCTCGTCGGGCAGGATAACCTGCGGAACGAGCTCTTCGGCGAGGCGGACAGGGTCCTGGCACAGGCGAGGGCGAAGAATGCGCCTCTCTACGCCCCGGTGAGTTATCAAAAGGGGAGCCAGTACTATAAAGAGGGGGAAGACCTCTACCAGAAGGGCCGGGATCTCGAGCAGATCCGCGAAAAACTCAAGAATGCCGCGGCGTATTTCGCGAAGGCGCTCGACGAGAGCAAGACGGGTGAAGCGACATTCAGCGGAGTCCTGGCTGCGCGAAATGACGCCGACAGCGCGGGGGCCGGGAAGTCCGCTCCCGAACTCTGGCGCAGGGCGGAGGCGCAATTTAACAAGGCGGCTCGCGAGCTCGAAGACGGGGAGACGGAGGCCGCCACCCGGGGCGCGGCCGAGGCCCAGGCCGCCTACCGCGCAGCCGAGCTCGAGGCGGTCAAATCCAATTATCTCTCCCCCGCGCGGGTACTTCTCGCAAAGGACGACGAGGAAGGGGTGAGGGACGAGGCTCCAAAGACTCTCGCGAAGGCGCATGGCCTCGCCGTGCAGGTGGAGGCGTTGTTCAAGCAGAATCGCTACGATGCGGACGAGGCCAGGCAGCTTGCCCAGCAGGCAAGGTACGAGGCCGCCCACGCCGCCTACCTCTCCCGGACGATCAGAAGCATGAAGAAGGAGGAGAAGACGTTCGAGGACGCGTTGCTCGCGGCGGAGGATCAGTTTCAGCGGATCGCGGTGATCCTCGGAGTCCAGCCCCGCTTCGAGAACGGTCTCGAAGGCCCTGTTTCCGACGCGATCGCCGCTCTCAAAGAGCGCGACGCAAAGGCGTTGAAGGACGCGGAACAGCTCCGCCGGGCGGGAGAGACGATCGCGGAAAAGGATGTCGAAATCGAAAACCTGCGGAAGCAGGTCTCCTCGATGGAGGGGAGAGTCGGATCGCTCACCGAGTCGGAAAAGGACCTGCAGCGCACGCTCGGGATCAAGCATCAGGAGGAAGAAACGATCCGGCAGGTTTCCTCCATGTTTTCTCCCGAGGAAGGGAACGTCCTGCGCGACGGGGAGAATATCATCATCCGCTTGTACGGCCTGACATTCCCTGTCGGCAAGAATACGATTGAGCCGGAGTATTACAGCCTCCTCACCAAAGTTCAGGAAGCGATCAAGAAATTTCCAAAGTGCAAAATTACCATCGAAGGCCACACCGATTCCCAGGGGAGCGACGAACAGAACCAGGCCCTCTCCGAGAGCAGGGCCAAGGCGGTCGCGGAATACCTCATGGCGAACATGGGGGTGGAATTCGCCGTGGATCACCAGGGGTACGGCGAGAGCAGGCCCGTCGCCAGCAACGATTCGCCCGAGGGAAGGGCGAAGAACAGGCGTATCGACGTCGTCATCACACCGGAGGCGCCAGCGCCGGGCAAGTGAGCTTCCCGCCCGGGGGGGTACGCCCCTGTTCGGGGATTGTCAATCAAATTCAGGCAGAGTCAGGCACTTATCACCATTGAGGAGCCGCGCATGAACTCATCGATTCAACTTCCGCCCGGGCGTCCGGGTTTCAGCGACGACGGTTTCGACCGCCGTCGGTTCCTTTCGATGGTGGGAAAGGGATTCGGTCTGGCCACCCTGAGCACGCCATCGCTCGCCGGGCTGCTCGGCGACCTTCATGCGGCGGTGAAGCGCGTCGATACCCTCGCGCCGGAGCAGGCGGCCTCGGACGAGGATTTCTGGCTCGAGATCCAGCGGAGTTTTTCCGTGACGCGCGGCATCACAAACCTGAACAACGGCGGCGTTTCCCCCTCGCCGCGACTCGTCACCGACGCGCTGGTGCGGTACACCTGGGAACAGGAGGATGCGACCGCCTACACGATGTGGCAGATTCTGGAGCCTCAATCCGAGACGATCAGGACCGGCCTTGCGGAGATGTTCGGGTGCGACCGCGAAGAGATTGCGATCACCCGGAACGCCTCGGAGTCGCTCGAGATTCTTCTCTCCGGCATGAACCTCAAATCGGGCGATGAGATCCTGACGACCACGCAGGACTATCCGCGGATGCTCACCACCCTGCGCCAGCGGGAGGTGAGGGAGGGACTCGTGTTGAAACTGATCCAGGTCCCGATAGCACCGAAAAACCTCAACGCGATCGTCGATGCGTTCGAGAAGGGGGTGACGGGCAGGACCCGGCTGATCCTGATCTCCCATGTCATCAACATCACCGGCCAGATTACGCCGGTGAAGGCGGTCTGTGAGATGGCGCGTTCCAGGGGAATCGAGGTGATCGTGGATGGGGCCCACTCGTTCGGCCACTTCGCGTTCAAGCAGAAGGATTTGGGATGCGACTATTTCGGAACGAGCCTGCACAAATGGCTCTATGCGCCGAAGGGAACCGGCCTGCTCTACGTGAGGAAAGAGAAGATTGAGCAGATCTGGCCCCTGATGGCGGCAGACAAAAAGCAGTCGGCTGACATACGGAAGTACGAAGAGATCGGGACGCATTCCGCCGCGCCCAAACTCGCCATCGGCGAGGCTCTTCTGTTCAGCAACGGCATCGGCGCCAGGCGCAAGGAAGCCCGTCTCCGGTTCCTGTCGAGGTACTGGATGAACAAATTGAGCCATCTGCCGAATGTCCGCTTCCACACCTCGCTCGACGCCAACCAGTCGTGCGGCATCGCAAACGTTGAAATCGAGGGCATTGATCCGGCGGCGATCGGAGGATACCTGATGGACAAACACAAGATTTTCACCACGCCGATCCTGCATGACGAGTTCAAGGGGATCCGCATCACTCCAAACCTCTACACGACCCTGGGAGAACTCGACCGGTTTGTGGAGGTGATGGAGACGGTCGCAAAAACCGGGTTGCCGAAGGGATAATTATTGAGAAAATCGGTTGACTTTTACCGGAATTTGCGTTACTTAGACAAAGGGAGGAGGGGGCGCACCACACGACAACGGTCTTACTAGGGAGGTCCGGACGAATTGAATGTGACAGGGCCAGGTGTGACGTCGCCCAACGCGTTTATGAGGCCGACTCAGCGCGAAGGAGCCAGAGATGAATAAACTCATTGCTACCGTTTGTTGCCTGCTTCTCTATTCCTTGTTGCAAACTGAGGTTGGAGCATCCCCGCTCTTGTTCGCCGGGGGATCGCAGGCGGATGGAGGCTCGCCCGGGCGACTCTTCAGCGTTTCGCTCTTTACCGACACGATCAGCGGGACCGTGTTTAACGACATCGGCGGGAATGCGGCGAGGGATCTGTCGGACCCGGGCCTGCAAAACTGGCGCATCCGGTTGTTCGAGGCTTCGCTGGAAGTCGACAGCACGCTGACCGATGCCGGAGGCGGTTTCCGGTTCACAAATATCGCCCCGGGCAGCTACACCGTCTCCCAGGCAGTGCAGCCGGGATGGTCGCAGACGCTCCCGGTTTCGGGCGGGTCGTACGCGCTTACCCTTCTCGCCGGGCAGCATCTTGCCGGGAACGATTTCGGCGATTTTCAGAATGCGGCGATCAGCGGCTCCAAGGTTAATGACCTGAACGGCAACGGCGTCAGGGACCTGAGCGATCCCGGCCTCTCCGGCTGGCGAATCCATCTCTTCCGGAACAGCCTCCACGTCGACAGCACCCTCACTTCCGGAGGCGGAACGTATTCATTCACAAATCTCGGACCGGGCACCTACCAGGTGAGCGAGGGGGTTCAGGCCGGATGGACGCAGACGCTCCCGGCTTCACCCTCCTCATACACCGTGGTTCCCCAGAGCGGGCAGACAGTTACCGGGCGGGACTTCGGAAACTTCCAGCGCATCTCCATCAGCGGCAGCAAATTCGAGGACGTGAACGCCAACGGAGTCAAGGATGGGGGCGATCCCCTTCTTCCGGGCTGGCGCATCCAGCTTTACCTCGGGGCACTCCATGTCGACAGCACCCTGACCGACGGGAGCGGCAACTATGTCTTTAACGGCGTCGGGCCCGGGACATACACGCTCTCGGAGCAATCCCAGGCGGGCTGGACCCAGACGCTCCCCGCCTCCGGGGCTCCCTATCTCCTGGCGGCACAGAGCGGGCAAAACGCCACCGGAAAAAACTTCGGAAATTTCCATAACGGGACGATCAGCGGAATGAAATTCCGCGATCTCGACGCCGACGGTGTCAAAGACGGCGGAGAACCGGGGCTGTCGGGCTGGCGGATCCGCTTATTCCTCGGCGCTCTCCATGTCGATAGCACTCTTACCAATGTCAGCGGGAACTATACGTTCTCGAATGTCGGACCGGGAACGTATACGGTCTCGGAGCAACTTCAGACCGGATGGACGCAGACGATGCCGCCGACAGGCACCTATTCCGTAACGCTCCAGAGCGGGCAAAGCGTGACCGGGAGGGACTTCGGGAACGCCCGGAACATCTCGGTCCGGGGAATGGTATTCTACGACCGGAATGCGAACGGAAGCAAACAAGCGGGCGAAGGCGGATTGACCGGCTGGACCGTCAATGCCACCGCGGCGCTGCCCCAGAACAGCCGGACGACTGTGACGCAAGCCGGCGGGCTCTACGAAATATCGACGCTCCTGCCCGGCACCTACACGATCAGCATGGTCGTGAAGCCCAACTGGACCCAGTCGTACCCCCCCTCGTCGACCTATGTCCTGGTGGTTTCCACGGAGACCGACACTTCGGGCTTTGATTTTGGCGCCTCGACGGTCGGCGACTCTTCGAAATTCAGATCGTTCCCGCTCGAGAGTCTCTACGTCAAGAAGTCGGTTCCGCGGCGGAGAGTCGAATCGAGATGGTGCTTTGATTTTACGAACGGCGTTTCGCAGACTCCCGTGAACGGCCTGCATGTGGTCTTCAGCCGGACCGTCGACTCGATCACGAACCAGGGTCCGTTCCCCACCGCGACCCGGCTCGGTCCCAGGGAATTTGATTTCTCGGGCATCACAATTGCGCCGGCCCAGATGGTCGAACTGTGCGGCGACGGATCGAGGTACGGGATGGGTGTCAGGAGATGGTGGTGGTCGTTCAACGGCGCGCTGGTGGGGATCAAGCAGGGTTCGACGAGCCCCGCCTCGCAGCAATTCCTCCTCGCGATGCCCAACACGGCGAACGTGCGCGAAGAGTCCTTCCTCCAATTTTTCACTTCGGGAATGACGGTCGGCATCCCGCGGCCCGACGCCAGGAACCTGTACGGCTGGGTGGTGCTGCCGAGAAGCCTCTCGATGTACAACTCGTTGATCAGCCGCGGTGTCAAGCACGCCTCGCCGCCGGGCGGATTCGTCTCGTACCACGGGAGAAGCTTCCTCGGCAAGAAGACGACGCTGACGCCGGTCTATCACAACAACCTGTTGTTCGCGGACCTCGTCGCGTTGAAGCTCAATATCGCCTCGAGCCTGCTCGGTCATACGCCGCCGGGTTTTGGGGATCTGATTTACGAGGAGCCGAACAACCCGCTGAGCGGACTCACGCTGAACCAGATCACCGGGAGGGCGGATTCGAACCTGACCTTCTGGACCGGCGTGCCCCAGGGGGTGTACATCAATCTCGATACCGTCATCCGGAAGATCAATGCCGCCTTTAGCGCGCCGATGGACACGATATCGTTCCAGAGTTTCCTGCGACTCGACGGCGTCGCTTCGGTGAAGCAAATCCCGTTCCTCCGGCCGAGCCCGGAAACACCCCCCACAATCGTTGCGCCCAGGAGCGGCCTCACCGAGGAACCGCCCCCGGCGTACACGCTCCGCCAGAATTACCCGAATCCGTTCAATCCGACGACCACGATCGAGTTCGAGCTTGCGAGGCCGTCGATTGTGACGCTGAAAGTCTACAACCTCCTGGGTCAGGAGGTCGCGACGCTCCTCGACCGGGAGTACATGGAAGACGGCCCGGGCGGAGTCGACTTCGATGGGAGCGGTTTCGCTTCCGGGGTCTATTTCTACAGGCTTATCTCGGAGGGCTTGCCCGAAGAGGAGGGAGGAGTGAGTCCCGGCGTTTCCGTGATCGTGAAAAAGATGCTGTTGTTGAAATGAGGAACTTGATGCCAGCTCTCCGGAACGCCGTGCAGCATCGTGGGCACGGCGTTCTCTCTTTATAGGACTTCCGTGAAGGACGCTCCTCCCAATAACGCCCCCCGCCCCGAACCGAGAATCTTCGAGACGTTGAAGAAAGACCTCCGGCGCTGCGGACGATCTGTCGATCGCGATCCTGAAGCGTTTGTAACTCAGCCACCCCTTTCATAAATTCAGTTCATGAGAGGTGTGAATTGAAACCGTTCATCGGGATCGCCGCCGTCGCGGCGTTAGTCTTGACGATTGCGCTGCACGCGAGAGGACAGGAACAGGTCTACAAACCCGCCGACTCCGTCCTTGCGGGCCCTCTGATTTCGGCGCGGACCGGGATGGAAACCGCGTGGGACCTCCCGAAGAACCCGCTGATCGATGCGCTTCCCTCCGACACCGCTCACGCGGCCCGGATTGCCCGGGGGTACCGGATCTTCGTCAATACCCCGCGCGAAGCTCCCGGATTTACCCGGAATTCTCTCTCCTGCAACAATTGCCATCTGAACGCGGGGCAGAGGGAAAAAGCGATGCCGCTTGTCGGCGTCGCGGGAGTGTTCCCGGAGTATAGCAAACGGGCCGGCCGTCCGATTTCTCTGGAGGACCGGATCGTCGGTTGTTTCCTCCGGAGCGAGAATGCGACGGGAGCGCCGACGGCCGGCGGATCCAGGGCCGTCGAGGCGATCGTGCCCGTCGATGCGCCGGAGGTCGCAGCGCTCGCCTCCTATATCTCCTGGCTCTCCGCGGGATATGCCGCCGGGTCAAGATTAACATGGAGGGGGGAAAACACGATTCCGGCCGACAAACTGATTCCGCTCGAAAAGCTGAATCCGGGGCGGGGCAGGAAACTGTTCCGGGAGAAATGCACATCCTGCCACGGAGAGAACGGCCAGGGGGTGGAAATCGGCAACAAAAAAGCAGGCCCTTTGTGGGGGCCTGCTTCATGGAACGACGGGGCGGGCGCGGCGCGAATCTACACGCTCGCCGGAATGATCCTCTACATGATGCCCTACCTCGACCTCGGAAGTCTGACGCCCGAGGATGCCCAGCATATCTCGGCGTACATCAATTCCAAGCCCCGTCCGGTGTTTCCCTATAAAGACAGGGACTACGCGACCGAGCGCGTCCCCCCCGATGCAGTCTATTACAAGGGAAATGCGGTAACCCCGCCTCTACAAAAGAAGTAGGCCCGGGGGGACCGGGCCCACACTCTCACTTCCGAACGATTGTCAGCCCGCGAAGCAGTATGTGCATCCCGCTTCCTGTGTGCGGTTCACCGCAAAGACACCCGACGGGACTATCTGAATTCCCGGGAGCACCCCGGCGACCCACTCTTTCTTTACTTCGGCGGCATCCATGTTCATGGTTTTTGCGACACCCTTGCTGTAAAAGGTCAACGCCAGGTCGCAGGCTCCGATGAGAACGCCGCTCGCCTGGAGATCTTCGATCGTAATATTCGGCAAGGGCTGCTCGCTCTCCTTCATCTGGAAGAACGGATTTCGCACAGCCGCCGCCTTCGTCGCCGGGTCGGTCACTTTGAACAACTCGCCGAATTTGTACTTCGCCCAGAGATCGTGGCCCATGGCAGTGCCGATCGCCTCGTGCCGCAGGATGACGACCGACGTCACGTCGCCGTCCGCAACACCCTGCTGCTTGTTGGTCATCAGGAACACGCGCGCCCAGATGAACGGGAAGCCGTGATTCGCGTCCGGCGCGTCGAAGACCTGCTTGTGCTTTCCCTTGATCTTTCCGATCCATGCCTCGAACGACGCATCGCCCGTTCCGGCCTGCAGGAGCGACGGCGACATCAAACCGCGCGGTGCGGATTTCGCGAGTGATGCGAGTCCCAGAAGCGAGACTCCGCCTGCAGCGACTGTTCCCAGGAATCCGCGCCGCCGAGTCAGTCTTGTAAGGTTTTCCATTGAGCGACCCTCCTTATGATTTGAATGAACAGTGGATGTGATGGGACGAAATGATTGGAAATGTAATGAATGGAGACAATCTATGCAACAGGCGCGTGGGACGCAAGCGTTCCGGCGATTGCTTTTCCCTCCCGGAAACTCTATCTTGAAGTATGCATCCCGTCATCATCCTCCACCATCATGAAATTATCCTGAAGGGCGAGAATCGCAGGTATTTCGAGCGCCAGCTCATGAAAAATGTGCGAATCTCCCTCCGGGGTGTGGTGGCGCCCGGGGCGATTCGGGGAGGATATGGCAGGTCGATCATCGACCTCGCTCCCGGTTCGACTCCGGGGGAGGCCGAACAGCGCCTCACCGGAGTCTTCGGGCTCTCCAATATTTGCACCGGCCTGCGAATCGAGCAGGAGGCCGATTCCATCTGCAGGGCGGCCGGAGAGATCCTGGAGGGAAGGGAATTCAAGACCATCCGTGTCGAAACCCGCAGGGTGGACAAAAATTTCCCGGTTTCTTCGATGGCCCTCAACGCGCGCGTGGGAGAATACCTCTGCACGCGCTTTTCGGTCCGGGCGAACCTCTCCAGGCCGGATGAGACGATTTACATCGAACTCGTCGACGGAGCGGCGTACGTCTATCGCTCGAAATTGAAGGGCCCGGGGGGACTCCCCGTCGGCGTAAGCGGCCGGGTGGCCGCACTCCTCTCGGCCGGCTTCGATTCGCCCGTCGCCGCCTGGCAAATGATGAAGCGCGGCGCATCGGTGATCTTCGTCCACTTTCACAGCATGCCTTACACGAGCGTCCGGTCCGTCGAGCAGGTCCGCCAGATTGTGGCGGCGCTGACGCGCTACCAGTTTCAGTCGAAGCTCTTTCTCGTGCCGTTCGCCGAAAGCCAGAACGAAATCATCCTCCGGACGCCGCAACCGTTGCGGGTGATCCTCTACCGCAGGATGATGATCCGCATCGCCGAGGCGGTCGCCCGGCGCGAACGGGCCGAGGCGCTCGCGACCGGCGAGAGCATCGGGCAGGTGGCGTCGCAGACCCTCCGGAACATCCGTGTGATCAACGACGCGGCGTCGCTCCCGGTGTTGAGGCCGCTCTCGGGAAGCGACAAGGAGGATATCATGAGCCTCGCACGCACGATCGGCACGCACGATCTTTCGAAAGAACAGAACGACGACTGCTGCTCGTATCTTGCGCCCCGCAACCCGGCCACCTGGGCGGATCCTTCCGAAGTCAGGGAGGCCGAGACAACTCTCGACATTCCCGGATTGGTGGAGAAGGCGCTCGGCGCCACGACCTCGGAGCGCTTTTCATCTCCCGCGGCCGCGGACGATGAGGAAGTCGAACGTCACGCCGTGGAAGAGCCGGCGGGCGATCCAACAATAAACTGAAGAGGAAACCCCACAATGCCCGCCAGAATCATCGTCAAGAACAACGGGAGCCTCCGCATCGAGGGAGAGTTCGAGATCGTCGACCAGAGCGGCAACAAGTTCGATCTCGCGGGCCGCACGTCGGTCTCGCTCTGCCGGTGCGGCGAGAGCCAGAGAAAACCTTTTTGCGACAGCTCGCACAAAACCAACGGGTGGCACTGCGAGATCACCGCCTTTGCGCTCCCTCCGCCTGCGCCCCCGCCCGCTCAAAAGATTTGACGCGCGGGGTCGCCGCGGAGCACTTCTTCCGCTGCCCGGCTGATTTGGAAAAGAGAGCGTACTTTCGGAACTTACTCCTCTGAACAACTCTTGATGAAAGGATTTCGTATGCGTAGAGCCATGGCGGTCGCCCTTCTGCTGTTTCTCTTCCGGGCGCTCCCCGCCCTCGCTCAGTTTGAGGGAATCATCGATATGAAAATGACGCGGCATGTCGAGGGGGCCCCGCGCTCGGTGTCGTACTCCATGTCGGTGAAAGGTGAGATGCTGGCTGCGCAGGCGGGCGAAGGGGAAGGGAGTGAGGCGAAAGGAAAATTCATTTTTCGCGGCGACCGGAAGGTCATGTGGGTCGTCGATGATCAGGCCAAAACCTACCTCGAGATTTCCCTCACCGGCGACGCGGGCGGGAAGAAGAAGGGGGGATCCGGTCCCCGCCGGGGCGATTCGAACGTGAAGCTGCGCAAAGCCGGACGGACCGAATCGATCCTCGGCTATCCGTGCGAGGAGTGGGTGGCCGAAGACACCGGCACGGTAACGCACATCTGGGGAACGCCGAAGTTGGGGAACGTCTACGAGGGATTGATGAAATCGTTCGAGAAGATGAATCCCAGTCTCGCCGAGTCGCAGATGAGCGGATGGGAGGGAGAGCTTGCGAAGATGAAGGTGTTCCCCCTGAGGATTCTCTCAATGGACAGGGGGGAAAAGGGGGAAAGCGGCGATACGACCGAGAGCCAGGAAGTGACGAGGATCGATTCACGGCATCTGGAGGCGGCGCTGTTCGATCCGCCCCCGGGGTACAAGAAACAATCGCTCGACGTCGACATGGGGAAGATGATGGACCAGCTTCAGGAGCAAATGAAGTCGAGGCACGGCCGGGGAGGAGACAGTTCTCTGAACAGGGAGAATCTGGAAAAACTCATGAAGGAAATGCAGGAACAGGGCGGGAAGGAGGAGAAGGATCCCGCCGACAGCTCCAACGGTCATCAGTAACACATCCCTCCGGAACAACCAATACCAAAGGATCATAGAGATGGAGAAGAAGAACCGGCGCGAATTCCTCGCGGATCTCGGAATCACTCTCGGTGCGATTACGATCGGGAGGAACTTCGTAGAGGCGATGCCTCCCGGGGGGGGCGGAAAGCCGGGTTCCGCTTCCGCGCAGAAGGCGGCCGGCGTGAAACAGGAAATCGATTTTCGCTACGCCCCCGCGCGCTGGCAGTCGACGTATTGCTTTCCCGACGATCCCCATAAGAGCCTGGTCGGGAAGCACGGTGAATTGCTGATCGGCCATCCGGGGATCGGAGCCGACTTCAGCTACTTTCCCCATGTGGTGTCGGTCGGCCTTCAAGGCAGGCCTGCGGGGGAGTATGCCGGGCAAAAGCTGGAGGCGCCGGGAATTCCGATCGTTTCAACGAAGCTTTCCTGGACCGGCCTCAACGCATCGCTCACCTCGTTTGCGACGAACGAGCCCGGAGAGGGGCGGGTCGACAACCTTCTGGTCGAATTTCAACCTGACGGGAAGACAGATGCGGAATGCTCTCCCGAGATCGTCCTCACTTCCAAGAGCGCGTTCACGCCGGAGGTCGTCGACGACTCTTCCTCCCGCAGGCGCAGGCTCGGAGTCGTCCGGCTCGAGGGCTCGCAAGGGCCTTTTTTTGTCGTCGATTCGCCCGTCGAATCCGGATCGGGAGAAGGGGTCCACCGGTTCAAGCTCGAATCGCGGTCATTGAAGAGCGGCGAAAAAGCGGCGTTCTTCATCCGGTTCCCCCAGGAGGGCCAACCGCTCGACAAACTCACGAGGGGGTTCGGCCGGGTTGACGATCTGATCGCGGGCGCCCGGGCCTTCTGGCAGAAATGGAAACCGTTCGAGGGGAAGGTCGACTGGAAACTGACGGGCGGGTACCAGGACTTTCTTGTCGCTTCCGCCCGGAATATCGTGGAGGCGAAGGAACTCAAGAAGGGCAAGGAAGTTTTCCAGGTCGGACCGACGGTCTGTCGCGGATTGTGGGTCGTCGACGGCGCGTTCATGATCGAAGCCGCACGGTATCTCGGCAACGATAAGGAAGCACAGGAAGGCCTCGAGGCGATCTGGGACATACAGGATGCGAGCGGCGGGTTCACCGCCGGCGCGGGAGAGGCCCATTGGAAAGACACCGCCGTGGCGGTGTATGCCCTCGTCCGCCAGGCCGAATTGTCGCAGAACTGGGATTACTTTCACGCGACCTATCCGGACGCGCACAAGGCGATGATGTACCTGAGAGGTCTGGTGGCCAAGGCCGAAAAGGACGGCACGGCAAACGGGAAGTACGGGCTCCTGCCGAAAGGGTTTGGGGACAGCGGCATCGGAGGGATCCGGTCCGAATTCACAAACTCCATCTGGCTCTGGGTGGGGCTGAAGAAACTCGACGAAGCAGCCCAGCGGTTTTTCCTCCCCAAACGCCAGGAGATCCGTGAATTCCTGACCGCCATGACCCTTAGGATTCCGGCGGCGGCTCGTGAGGAGATGCGCCAGCATCCGAAGGGATTCTCCTACCTGCCGATGCTGATGAAAGATGACCCCCAGTGGTCCGATCCCGATGAACGGAAACAGCCGCGGCCTCAGGCGGCCCAGATTTATCTTTCCCAGGCGATCTATCCGGGACTCATCCTTCCTCCGGAAAATGCGATCGTCAAAGGCCACATCGAGCTCATGAAAGCGGTGACCGCCGAGGATATTCCAGCGGAGACAGGCTGGCTCGCGAACGAGAGTGTCTGGCCGTACAACGCCCCGATCGCCGCGCAGGTCTACCTCTGGGCGGGTCTCAGGGATCTTGCGAGAAAGACATTTATCGGATTTCTCAACCACGCATCGCCCCTCTACGCATGGCGCGAAGAACAATCCCTGAAGTCGGCCGGGACCGAACGGTACGTCGGTGACATGCCCCATAACTGGGCGAGCGCGGAGTGTATCCGGTATCTCCGGCATATGCTTGTTCTGGAAGACGGCGACAGCCTTCGGCTGTTTACCGGCCTCGGGGCGGCCGACTTTGCCTCGAAGGAACCGATCTCGCTGACCTACACTCCCACCCGGTTCGGTCGGGTGACGGTGAGGCATGAACCGATCGAGAACAAGCGCTGGCGAACCACGTTTAAACGCGAAGATTTCGATTCCAGGACCATGCCGCCGATGAGCGACGTGATCCTCCCGAGAAAACTTCCGCCGAATATCCAGTTCGACTCGGTGACGGGAACGCATGCCCTCAAGAACGGGCCCGAGGTGTTCATCAAAGGAGATGCGACGTCCTGGGAAGCGATCTGGATAGATTTCAGCAAGTGAACCCGGCGGGCTGCCCGCCGGAGAGGGGGGTGAGAATTACGCGGAGGTAAGGAGCGGAGTCCCTAGAACGTCAATCCGCTTTCGTTGTAGACGGCGACTCCATTATCCGTACCGATCCAGATGTTCTGATTGAAGTCGAAGGCGACTGCGTTCACCGTGTCGCTGGGGAGAGGGCTGTTCGCCGTGGTGAAGATCGTCCAGGTCGTGTCCGCCAGGCGCGCGGCTCCGGCGTCGGTTCCAAACCATCTGATATTCTGGTGGTTCGTCGTCACGGAATTCACGGGCCCGTGGCGCAACCGGACTCCCGCCGAATCGATCACTCTCCAGTCAGAGGTCTGCACATTGAAGCTTGCCGCGCCATTCTCGTTTCCGAACCAGACGGTATTCTGAAGGTCGAAGGCCATCGAATTGATCCTTGAATCGACGGGAAGCGAGTATTGTGTCCAGTTCAGTCCCGCAAGACCATACTCGACCGAGACCGCGCCGCCCGTTTGAGTTCCGAACCAGAGGGTGTTGTCGTCAAGCTTCGTCATGGACGACCAGACCTGGTTCGAGGGAATCTGCCCCGTGTTGTCATGCGTATAGAAATGCCATGTCCCGGTTTCATTCGCGGCGCCGACGAAACGGCTGATCCCGATCGCCGAAGTAAACCACACCTCTCCGTACGCGCTCTGGTTCGAAATGTCCGCGGTCCCGGAAAGGACCAGGTCGGACACAAGTCCGCCAAAGGTTGATTGCACGGTGTAGCGCGTCCAGACCGCGATGGTCGAAATCGGATTATAGCGTTGGACGCCGCCGCCGGTGAGACCGAACCACATACTCCGGTCCTTCGCCTGGACGATGCAAGTCACCCTGTGATTCGGCGGACCGCCATGGCCATCCGGAGAGGTCAATGAATCCCTGATCGTTGCCCAAGCTCCATTATCAAAGTACGAAGCGCCGTTATTTGTTGCGAACCAAACCCTCCGGGCATTGTCCATGAAAATCGCGTTCACGTGGTTGTCCGCCAGCGAGCTCGCGGACGCCTTGAACACCTGCCACGTCGCTTTCGGAAGAACCGGCGGCGGGTCGCTCGGACTCGTGCAGCCTCCGAAAACCCCCAACAAAGACACGGTTAGAGACAAAAGAGCTGCGCGAAGGATCACGGATCGATTGAGGGAAGGGTGAAGGGATGCGGGCTGAAGGATCTGACTGTCGCTCATGAACCTCTCAAAGTACAAAATATTCGCGAATAAACAAAACTTCTTGCTGTCCGGGACGAAGGTTTCCGCGAAGTCATTCGAGAAGATCGAGAGGGAGGGATCCGATCGGGAAGGAGATCGCACGCGCTGAGACCGGCCTGCCGGGGTTCTGCGACACGTCAAGCTTTAACACAGAAATGAGAGAAATAGTGCCCCAAACTTGACTGTCACACATATTTTTCCTATACTCCAAAAATACCCGGTTCACCCCGGCTCGTCATCCGCCCAATGTCGCATCATCCAGCTACCTCCATGAAACGTAAATACGTTCCATTTGTTTCATTCATTCTTTTTCCCGTTTCAATTCTGCTCTTGAGTGTGAGCTGTCAGTATGATTACAGTTCACCCCTTCCCGGCCTGGTCGACATTCGGCTCCACACGATTTCAGATTCGGGCCGAATCGCGTTCAGCGCTCTGAACAATTTCGTCCTCAAGATCACCCAGGTGACGGCGCTTCGCTCAGACCACACGCAGGCCCAGGTGTACGGGGATGTCCACGCGATCAAGAGCACGACAGGCATTTATAACACGCTCGATTTCCATGCCGAGGATTCTTCGCTCGTCGTCGGTCAGGCTGATATCCCCCCCGGCGATTACCTTGGCGTGTTGATGCTCATCCAGCCGGGTCCCAGCGTCATCCTGGACGGGTACCGGAACATTTCCGTCAGCACCCTGCCCGATTTTGACCCCACGCTTTCATTCATCAAGTCCTTCAAGATCAACGAGCAGAAAACGACCCGCATCGTCCTCACCATCAACCTGGACTCGTCTCTCGTCAAACGAGCCGACACGTTTCTGTTCAAGCCTTATTATTATATCTCATCGATCCACTACGAGTAAGACTCATGCATAATGCTACTGTCCGGTGGCTTGCCGCGGCGTCCGCCGCCCTGACCATCATTGTCGTCGGCTGGAGCTGCAAAGGGACCGATGTACCCCTCGGCAATGTCGCCCCGATCACGAGGCTTTCCAACGTGCCCCCCACCGA
This sequence comes from Bacteroidota bacterium, assembly GCA_036522515.1. NCBI lineage: Bacteria > Pseudomonadati > Bacteroidota > Bacteroidota bacterium. The sequence continues at coordinate 340,698 of DATDFQ010000043.1, read as the reverse complement.
CACGTTCATCGTCACCAAGAATCCCCTCCTGACGCTCAACTGGGTCGGTGACGACCCGGACGGGTTTGTGGTCGCGTTCAGGTACCGATGGACGTTTCGCCTCAACGCCCAGAGCCCCTTCGTCTACAAGCCCTACAGCACGGTGCTGAACATCATCGTCTCAAACTTCGCGCTGATGACCGACGCGGGCCCGAACAATGTCGCGAACGTGTATCATTATTTTTCGACGCTCCCTCCCGAAGGGTTAAACGGTGACAGCGCGAACGCCCTTGATTCGGGACGCGTGTTGAGCATCGCAGGTTCGCGCGTCTGGGCATCGAACCCGAAAGTGATCCGGTTTCCCGTCCATAGGAATCCCAACAGCGGGACCTTTATCTTCGATTCCCAGGATTCCCTGAATCCGCACACGTTTGAAGTCTCCGCGATCGATAACGAGGGGCTGGTCGGGGCCCCCGCGTCGGTGTCGTTCGGGACTCCGCGGGTGCCTCCCCCGCAGACCCAGATCACCGGTTCGCCCTCCGATACGGTATTGGTTCTGGATCAAATAACGGATACGTTCACAGGAGCGACATTCACATTCCAGGGATTCGATCCGAACAGCCGGACGATCGACTATTCCTGGGTGGTCGACAAGGACCAATGGCCTCAGGATAACATCCCCTGGTCTCCCTTCAGCTCGGCGACGACCGCCAGCGTCACGGCTTCGGATTTCCCGGACAAATATCAGACTTCGCATACGTTCTATGTGCGGGGACGGAACGAATTCGGGAGCATCGATACGCTCGGATACTACGTCCATACGACGTTTGACGGAAACAACAATCCGACGGGATTCGATACGATTTATTCGAGAGCCAAGTTTAACACCCTTTATCCGATTTTTCGCCGTCCCGGATACCAGCAGCGGATTCTGATCCTGAATGATTGCTACAAGTGGCCCGATCCCGGAACGGTGGCCCGGCCGACCGTCGCACAGGTCGATGCCTATTATTCGGCCATGTTCGATGCGCTCGGGAAGAGCGGCAAGTACGATATTTTCGACGTGATAGATGACTCCAGGGCGGGAATCCACATTTTCCCGGGCCGCGGACAACTGGGGCAGTACAGTTCCATCGTGTTTCTTCAGGATGTGCTCGACGACCTTCACACCGCGGGCCCCACTCACGGCATCGGCGGCAGCCGCGAGAAGATTCTGAGGGATTATTGTTATGTCGGGGGGAAGCTCATCATCACCGCGTGGGCGCTTCCCTTCGCGCTGAACGGGAGCCAGGATTTTGTGCAGAATATCGGTCATATGCAGGCCGGCCTGACCGATCTCACACGGGCAAATTTCATCGGGGCGCGCGGCGACAAAGGGTACCCCGATATCTCCGTCGACATCAGCAGGATCGACACCGCATCCTCGGGCCCGGGCTTGACCTTCCTCTGGGCGGGAAGACCCTACGGGTTTGGAGAGATCATCTATCGGTATGACGCGGCGAATAATTTCCTGCCCTATGAGGGAGCTTCGATCGGAGTGAGATACATCGGTATTACCTATAGCGTCGTGTATCTCGGATTTCCGCTCTATTACATGAATCCCGCGAGCGCCACCGAGACGATGAGAGCGGCGATGAACGACATCAGGGAGTTGAACCCGTGATCTCTTGGAAGGAGACTGGTTTATGACATCAAGGTTACACGTTGCGCGGCGGTCGTTCACGACCGCGTGTCTGGCTTTTCTTCTCGCCGCGATCGGGCAGGCCGGGAACACGGGAAAAATTGTGGGGACGGTCACCGATGCCCAGAGCGGTGAGCCGATCCCGTTTGTCAACATCCTGGTGGTGGGCACCCAGCGCGGCGCTTCGACGGACGACAAGGGAAAGTTTTCCATCATCGCGGTTCCGAGCGGCGCGGTGAGCATCAGGGCCAGCATTCTCGGCTACCAGACGGTGGTCATCAAGGACATCGAAATCGGGGCGGATGCGACCACGCCCGTGAATATCAAGATGACCTCGAGCGCCGTGGAAATCAACGAGCAGGTCATCACCGCCACGAAAATGGTCAACAACATGGTGACGACGGGGACCCCGACCGTCGACGCGAAGACGATTTCGGAAATTCCCAATGTCAAGACGGTGGAAGACGTCCTCCGGCTGCAGACCGGGGTCGTGAAGCAGGGAAACAACCTCTTCTTGCGGGGCGGACGCGCCAACGAAGTCCAGTACCTCGTGGACGGTATTCCGACGAACAGCATTCTCGGCAATTCCGGCTCTCTCACGACGGCGGGAACCAACGAAGAACTCCAGAAAGTGTATGCGGGCGTGCAATCCGGGACGATCGGCGGCGGCGCGACGGGTCTCGCGGTCTCGGCGAACGCCATCCAATCGGTCAGCGTCCAGACCAGCGGGTTCGATGCGGATTACGGAAACGCTCAATCCGGGGTGATCAACATCGTCACGAAATCCGGAGCCGACCATTATTCGGCCTCGGCGCAGTATCGCACGGACAGGATCGCGTCGACGAACCAGAATGAAAACTACAGCTCCTTTACGCTCGGCGGCCCCGACCCGCTCACGAAGTACCTCATGCCGAATCTGGGCTTTAAGATCCCGGGGGCGCTCACTTTCTTCATCAGCGCGGACGCCGACCGGAGCGACGGCCCCTATAACTACGTGCATAATGAGTTTTACCATCCGCTGGAGCGCCGGATCGAACTGAACGGTTTCCTGGGCGGCATTCTGAACGGGCTGGGTTACCGGTTCGCCGACGACCAGAGGAACGCCTTTACGTTCAACTCGAAGTTGCGCTACGACATGAGCGGCTCCGACCAGTTCTCCTACGGCTATCGCGCGAGCCTGGGCACGAACCACGACTACAATAATTTTTACAAGTACCGCGCCGACTCGTCCTTGCTCAGAGCCACGCTCGCCATTCAGCACGTGTTTGCCTGGACTCACTTCTTCACCACGAATTCGTTCGTACGGCTCTACCTCGGCAAGCTTGAGAGCCATGCGGGCAATGATGTCGCCGGCGTCAAGCCCTCGGATTATTCCTCGGCATACCAATCGCAGGATCCGAACCTCGACGGCTTCGCCGAGCTCGGGACCGACCAGACGTGGGTGAAGTCGCTCACGGACGTCTGGACGACCCGGATCGATTTCAACAGCCAGGTTCACCCGCTCCATCTCTTGAAGGCGGGGTTCGAGTTTAATTACGAAGAAATAAATTCGACCGAGATCCAGTATCCGACCGTCGCACACGTGGTGAACGGAGTGACGGTGAACCCCCCGGTGGACGATCCGAGATATGCCCACGGTGAATATCCGGGATATGGCCTTTACCGTTGGAATCTTAACAACTATCCGAATCGAGGGGGGTTGTACGTCCAGGACAACATCGAGTTTTCGGGCTTGAACCTTCACGTGGGAGCCCGGTACGATTACCTGGACATCGGGCGGCAGGTGTTCTATGACGAGTTCCGGAGGGATTGGGAGATCGCCTTGAACGGCGGTCTGAATTCCAACGATCCCGGGTATCTCCCCGCACAGTGGGTGAACGACGTCGGTTATGATTCCACCGTCAACTCCTCCGGTCAGACGGTGAAGGTCGCCAAGGGGCTGACGGACAGCAAACGGTTCCTCTACTATTTCACGCACGGTTACGTGAGTCCGCGCCTTTCGATCGGCTATCCCGTGACGGACCGGATCGTCTTCTATTTTAATTACGGACACTTCATCCAGTTTCCGGACAGGGAGAATTACTACCGCGATCCGACCATCCTGGGCGCCTCGGGGAATCTGATCGGGAATCCGAGCCTCAAACCCCAGCGTACGATCCAGTACGAGGCGGGATTCGAGGACCAGGTCTCGGAAGACATGGCCTTCACGCTCCACGCCTTCTACAAGGACATTTTCGACTATGCCGACAACTTCGCCCGGTCCGGCAATAACTTCCCCCGCAACTTCGATTATGCGAGCTCGCGCGGGTTCGAGGTTTCGGTCAACCAGGCCCTGGGGTCGAACTTTACGGCGAGCGTGACCTACTCGTACCAGCTCGCGAAGGGGCGTTCGTCGAACCCCCTGGCGAATATTTTCCAGCCCCAGTTCGAACTCCCCCGGGAAAGCCGGCTCGACTGGGATCAGAACCACACGGCGAACGTCTTCGCAACCTACAGGGTGAGTCCGAGGGAGCAGGGGAAATTTTTCGGCCTTCCGTTTGTCAATAACTACGGGATTTCACTCACGTGGAGCCTCGGAAGCGGATTCCCGTTCACCCCGTACCAGGGAAAGGTCACCGCACGAAACGTCTACCTTCTGAACAACGAGACGAAGCCGTACAGTTCGACGGTAAACCTCTCGATGTACAAGGGAATCCTGCTGACAGGCGGACTGAACCTCCTGGTGACGCTCGATGTCACGAACCTTTTCAACCGCAGGAACGTCAACTCGATTTACAACCAGACGGGGCAGCCTGCCCAGTTCGGAGACGCCGATGCCAGCACAGGGTTTATCCTTCCCTGGAGTCAGGCGGACAGCCGGCTTGATCCTGCCGCGTTCGGCGACCAGCGGCAGATCATCCTCGGCATGAAGATCAATTGGGACTAGGGCTTTGTCAATTTCAAAGGAAATCATGGGTATGAAACGGCGCCTCTTGTATCTGTTTCTTTTTCTCCTTCTCGCCGGTGCGGCAGTTCCGAAAGACAGGAAGGGCATCACCGGTATCAAGGGAACCCGCTCCATCGATGAGACGGAGGCGGGGGTCAGCTGGGCGAAACACGTGCTCCAGGGATTCAACATGCGTATCTGGCTCACGAACCAGATCGCGTTCGGGCTTGAGGCGTGGGACCCCGGAGTGTCGAACGCGTCGCAGGTTCCTCCCGGCGATTGCGGCGACGTCGGTATCGGGCTCGAGTATCCTGTGGGCGGTTGCGTCGAGCATATGTTCGGAGGCGGTCCGTGGATCGGGGGGTTGGTGGACGGCGTCCGGAGGGTGGATGAATCGTACAACGGCGACGACGCCCGGCACGAATTCATGCCGGAGCGGACGGACACCGCCCGCGACAGGATCTGGTACACCCATGCAGGCTCCGAGGATTTCTATTTTAAGAACAGGGATGTCAACGGATACAACGGATACTATTACAACCACGCCATCCAGGTAAACCGCCGGGGTTGCGACGACGACGGAGACGGCAAGGTCGACGAAGACGAGCTGGACGGCCAGGATAACGACGGCGACTGGAACCCTCTGACCGATGACCTCGGATCGGACGGCCTCCCCGACAGCCTGGAAGCCGGTTGCGACCAAAAGGTGTACGATCCCGTGACCAACCCGGATCCCGCGTATGACAATTACGACCCGTTCAGCGTCGACAAGTGTCACACGGACGCGAACGGCAATTATGTCCGGAAAAACAGCAAGGCCAGCTACACGCAGAACAACGGGATTCCCGATCACGGCGAACCGCACGTCGATGAGGATTACGCGGGGATCTCCGAGAGCGATTATTACGCCGGCGCGACCGACACATTCAAGACCGCCACCCAACCCGGCCACGTCCCGATGGGAATTAAGTGCTTCATGAAGTCGTACGCCTGGGCGGAGGATTTTGCGGACGGGGTTCTTCCGTTCGATTATCTGTTCGTCAACATCGGGCAGAAGACGATCAAGCAGGTCTATGTCGCGTTCTTCTGCGATATGGATGTCGGTCCGACCAATGTCAGCGGGTATTTCAGCCACGATTACGCGTGCTATATTCCCGATCTTCGGACCGCCTACATCCATAACGCGGTCGACAGAGGTTCGACTCCGATGGGCCTGACGGTGTTGCACACGCCGCGGCCTCTCGACTCTCTTCAATATATTTTTCAATGGCACGGATTTTCGGAACCGGGAACCCTCGATTCGACGATTTATTGCTGGATGAGCGGCCAGTGCTTCAACGATAAGATCAAGCCGTGCCAGTCGCCCTCGTCTCCCACCGACACGCGGTTCTTCTTCTCGTTCGGACCTTTCGACGAGATGAAACCGGGGGACACGCTCAAGATCTCCGTGGCGCTCGTGGGCGGTTACGGCGTGGAAGGCGGACCTCACAATCTCCGGGAAAATGCCGAGAACGCTCTCAAATTGTACAAGCGCGGCTATCTTCCCCCGTTGACGCTCCCTCAGCCGCCGTTGAAGGTGACCGAGGGATTCAAGAAAGTCAGAGTAGAGTGGGGAAGACACATCGATCCCACGCTGGATAATCCTCTCGACCTCTGGGACGACTCCAGCAAGATCGCTCAGTCGTATCCCGACACGAGTTTCCGCCGGCGCGACCCGCCCTGCCAGACGGTCGTGGGCACCTGCTCGAACGGCCACCGGTGCATCGACGGGTATCTGACCGGCGGGCGTATCTTCGAGGGCTACCGCCTCTATCGATCGGAGGATCCGAGCAATACCCCCGGGGACCAGAGCTGGACCCTCCTGAAGCAATATGACATCCCTGACGACAATTTCGAATATAACGTGGGCATCGACAGCGTCTTCATCGATTCAAATCTGACCCGGGGCAAGCGGTACTGGTATTCCGTGACCTCCTTCGGGATCCCCGATCTGACGATCATCGAAACGGTCGACAGCAGCGGGAATGTGCGGTTCGACTCGCTCTACGCCCAAAACACCGAGTCGGCAAAAATACGGAAGGCGAGGGTCGATCTCTCGTTCTCGGTGGCGGACACGCTGGGGAAGGTGCTGGTGGTGCCGAACCCCTACCGGGTCGATCAGGATTACACCTACGAGAACGGAGGGTGGGAGGGACGGTCGAGCAACTGGACTGAAAATAACCGCCTCGTGAAGTTTATCCATCTTCCGACAAAATGCACGATCCGGATCTTCACGCTCACAGGCGATCAGGTGGCTACGCTTGACCATAACGACGAGGTCCATGGCGAGCTTGAATGGGATCTCCTGAGCCAGAGCGGCAGGGCGATCGCCAGCGGCGTCTACATCTTTTCGGTTGAATCGGATCTGGGCAAGCAAATCGGCAAGTTCGTTCTGATACGCTGATCGGTGAAGGAGACCCTGAACATGAATCGGACCATGAATCGAATGAAACCGTTTTTTTCATCCTCGCTCCTCTTCCTGGCGCTGCTGGCCGTCTGTTCGACGGGCCGTGCGGGCGACAGATCGGGGACTGTGTCGGAGCTGTTTTTGAAAATCGGGACCAGCGCCCGCTCGATCAGCATGGGCGGAGCCCAGGTCGCAATCGCCGAGGGAGTCAGTTCCATGGCGTATAACCCCGCCGGAATCATGTCGGTCGCCAACTACGGATTCGGCGCGACGTACACGGCGTGGCTGGCGGATATGCAGCATTCGTACGCCGGTATTGTAAAGAATGTTCCGGGCCTCGGGGCGATCGGTGTGAGCGTCACGCTCCTGACGACGGACGATATTCCGGAAACGACCCCTTCGGCGCCCGAGGGGACCGGCAGCACATTCCGCGCGAGCGATTACGCGTTCAGCGTGGCATTCGCCCGGCAGGTGACCGAACAGTTCCGCGTCGGGATCAACGGCAAGATCATCCAGTCGTACCTGTTGAACAAGCAACTGGGAGCTTCTTCGTTCGCGTTCGACATCGGCACGCTGTACGACATACCGATTCTGCAAAGCCATATCGGGGTCTCGCTGACCAACATCGGAAAAGACGTCAAGTTCATCAACGAGACATATTCGCTCCCGACCGCTTTGCGCTTCGGCGTGCTGGTCGACGTGATGAAGAACGAGTCGAATTCTTTCGTGACCACGCTTCAGATCGCGCGCGTGAACGACGCCGACGAACAGTACAACTTCGGGACCGAATACGTGTTCGGCAACATGGTCGCCCTGCGGGGGGGATATAAATTCGCATACGATCAGGAGAACGTGACCGCCGGGTTCGGCGTACGCCTGAATTCGCTCGGCTTCAACAGCACGCTCGATTACGGGTTTAACAACTTCAAATATCTGCCCGGTACGCACTCGTTTACGTTTGAAATGCAGTTCTGATCTGTCTGACCGTCCCCTTTTAGGAATCCTCCGGAGAATGGAATGAAGTCGTTGTCTTCTGCCTCAATGATTGTTCTGCTTGCCTCGTTGTCCCTGGTGGCGGGCTGCACGCTCGAGACCCCCGCTACCGTCGATAAGAGGGTGCAGGGGGGCAAGGATCTCATCATCAACGAAGTGTTTACGATCTCGCCAGACAAGTACTACTCGTACTCCTGGATCGAGCTCTACAATCCCACGACCAAGAAGATCAAGTGGTTCGACGAGACGAAGCCGGCTGCGGGGTTCGCCGTGGGGTCGAGCGGGGCAATCATTCATACGAGCAATGACGGAGGGGCATGGAGCGACTCGCTGAGCGCCGCGCAAAACGGAAGCTTGAATGCGATCAGCATGTCGAACGCGGATACGGGATATGCCGTGGGGAACAATGGGAAAATCCTCAAGGTCACCAAGAACTCGGTCCAGGCCCTGATAAGCGGCACGCTGGCTAATCTGAACGGGATCTCGGCCGCCGCCGACCAGCAAAGCCGGACGGCCTATGCGGTGGGCGATAACGGCACGATTCTCCGGACCGTCAACAGAGGCGCGACCTGGCTTCCTCCGCTCGTCCCGCCCACGACGAACAACCTCCGGTCCGTTTTCTTCGTTTCATTCCAGAATATCTACGCCTGCGGGGATAACGGGACCATCATCAAGTCGACCAACGCCGGTACCGGGTGGTCTTCCAAGATCGTGCCGGAGCCCTACAGGCCGCTCAGTTTCTATTCGGTCAATTTTAACGCGGATACGGGGTGGGTCACGGGAGATGACGGCACGATCCTGGTCTCCACGAACGGCGGCGGCCAGTGGGTGCCGGAAACCTCGCACGTCCACGCGGCGCTGAGGGGCGGATTTTTCCCGCCCAGCCGCGACCCCTTCCGGCGCGCCACGGGGTGGGTTGTGGGAGACAGCGGTGTGATCCTGCGGACGAGCGACAACGGGGGGACATGGACCCGTGCGACCACAGGAACATCGGGACGATTGAATTCCGTCACGTTCGCGGACAGTCTCCGGGGATGGGCCTTCGGCGACGGCGGCCTCATCCTCTCCACGGCGAACGCCGGGCGAACCTGGCATCAGCAGCCGGGCCCGACGGGGGCCAACCTCCACGGGTCGGCCTTCATTCCTCTGATCGTCCGTGTGGTGAGCCAGTATCTTCTCGAGATGGTGGCGCAACGGAGGGCGTTCTTTTTCGACCCGGCGACGGGGACGATTAACTTCGATTATTTCACCAAGATCGACTCGGGAACGATGCTCTTCGATCCCCAAATCCTGGTCAATTTCGGCCTGTCGCCCCCTTCCGACATCAACCCCGGGGCATTCGCGGTGATTACCAGCGACAGCGACAAATTCAAGGACCACACGAATCTCGGCCCCGGCGACGGCACGGTCATCCCGAACAGTATCGGATACTACGCCGACCCGACTTCACCGTTCGGCGCGCGGCCGGTCCTCTGGACTCTCCTTCCTTCGGGAGAGATCCGCCTGGTCAAACGCTTCCTGACGCAGGTGATTGCGACGCAGCAGTTCCTCGGGCTCGATTCGGTGGTGATTGACGTCGTCCGGTACGGGAATTTCAGGCCGACCCCCGATCCCTGGCCGAACAACCAGCCGGCGGGGTTTATCCCCGAGTGGTATTCTCTCGCGAGGTTTAGCGACGATTATGGAGATATACCCTCCCGGGAAAATACGAACTATTCATTCTACATGGCGAAAGACCCGATTCCGCGCTGGTACAGCCAGTTGAGCCACACCTCGAAGTAGTACTCTCGGACGAGGCCGGTCCTTGCGGGCCGGCCCTCGCTCCTGTTGCCCCCGCCGATACCGGTTCTATCCAGGTTGCCCCCCCGCATGTTGAAGTGTCCCGGGACGCCGGTTTTTGTTGCGTCCGCCCGAAGGTACCTCCATGTACATTGCCTTTCCCGGCCGTACCAGCCGGTGGGAGGCAAAGGAAGCATTGCTAATGGCGGAGTCGTGGAGATGGGAAAAGGGGAGAGAGTGCCGGAGGAGGGACTCGAACCCTCATGGCCTTGCGACCATCGGTTTTTGAGACCGACTTGTCTACCAATTTCAACACTCCGGCGTGGGCGGGGGTGACGGCGCGGCAGCGATGCGGCGATGCGGCATCGCTCTGCAAATATACAAAAATGGCCGCAATTTAACCACCGCCACACGAGCCCTTGCATGTTTGTCGATTTTTTTAAACATTAAAGTTCGTTTGTAACAGGAGCGGCGAATACTTACGGGGATCGATGATCCAGTTAAGAGAGCTCACGAAAACATTTGGCGACGTGCATGCGGTCGACCACCTCTCGCTGCAGATCAAGAGCGGCGAGTTCTTCGGCTTCCTGGGCCCGAATGGGGCGGGAAAGACGACCACGATCAAGATGATGACGGGGCTCTTCGCGCCGAGCTCGGGGTCGATTTCGATCAACGGGTTCGACGTTCAACGCCACCCCGTCGAGGCAAAAATGGCGACGGGGTATGTTCCCGATCAGCCGTTCGTCTACGAAAAGCTCACCGGCCGGGAATTCCTTCACTTCAGCGCCGGGCTCTACAAAATGAACCACCGCCAATCGACGGAGGTCATCGGGGAGCTTGCCGACCTCTTTGAAATCGGCTCCTGGATCGACCGGCGGGCGGAGAACTACTCGCAGGGGATGCGGCAACGGCTCGTGATCGTCGCGGCGCTTCTGCACAGACCGAAAGTGCTCATTATCGACGAGCCGATGGTGGGGCTCGACCCGCGGAGCACGCTGACCGTCAAGCGGGTCCTCAAGCAACAGTCGGCGGAGGGTTCCGCCGTCTTCATGTCGACGCACAGTCTCCCCGTCGCGGAGGAGCTGTGCGACCGTGTCGGGATCATCAAGAACGGCCGGCTGGTGTTCGAGGATTCCGTCGAGCGCTTTCATCACTTCAAGCAAAAGTACGACGGACGATTCGAATCCGCGTTTCTCGAACTGACGAAATGAGGGCCGCGCACGGCCGCCGCCTGCCGCATGGTTGATATCCTCCACATCCTCCGGTTCAAGACGCGGAGTATCCTCATGCGCTCGACGGAACTGAACTCCGCAAACGTCGTCCGCACGGTCGGCACCCTCATCGTGTTCGGCGGGTTCGTCATCGGCGCCTACTATTCCTCCAGGATCGCCACCGATTACCTCCTCGATACGGCCCGGCTGGGGCTTTTTCTGCTTCACCGTTTCCTTTCGATGCTCCTCTTCGTCTTTTTCCTCTCCATCAACGTCGGGAATATCATCGTCTCCTACGCGACGTTTTACCGCTCCCCGGAGATGGAGTATTATCTGACCAAGCCGATCTCGCACACGAACCTGTTTCTCATCAAGTTCCTCGACAATTTCTTTTACAGCTCGACCGTCTTTTTCGTCCTGGCGCTTGCGGTCCTGCTCGGCTACGGTTCTCATTTTCAAATGGGATGGGTCTTTTACGTCAAGACGATGGTGTTCATGCTGCTCCCTTTCATGCTCCTCGCGGGCTGCAGCGCCGTGATGATGCTCATGCTCCTGATGCGGTTCGCCCGCGTGATCGGGGTCAGGAAAGTAATTGTGGTGCTGGTCGCGCTCTACCTCGGTTTGCTCTCCGGCTATTTCAGCATGACAAATCCCGTCAAGCTTCAGGCGGCCGTGATGGAACATTTTCCCCACGTCGACGAGTATTTCGGCTACCTCGACGCGCCGGCGGTAAAGTACCTCCCCAACCACTGGATAGCGGAATCGCTCTACTGGACAATGCGGGGGGACACCTCCTTCGCGCTCTCCTACACCACGATGCTCGTCTTCGCCACGATCGCCCTCTTCGGCCTCATGGTGTACACCGCGAGGCGGGTCTTCTACAGAAGCTGGCTGGCTTCGCTCGAGCTCCGGCCCGCGGGCGAGTCGCCGAAGATGCTCATGTCGATGTTCTCGCTGACCGGGCCGGGCAGGTTCGACCCCCAGTCGACCGTCCTGTTCCGGAAGGAGTTCTGGCAGTTTTTCCGGGAGCCGAGCCAGTGGATCCATCTCACGATCATCTCTGCGCTCGTGATGACGTTCATCGCGAGCATCGCGCAAATCAATCTCAGGCAGACGCTGCCGTTCCTGCAGACGATCTCCTATATGGTGGTGCTCGTCTTCAACCTCTTCCTTGTCTCCTCGATCGCCCTGCGGTTCGTCTATCCGAGCATGAGCACCGAGGGAATGAATTTCTGGAAGATACTCAGCGCCCCGGTGGCGCGGGAAAAGGTCTTCTGGCTCAAATTCACCCTCTACCTGATCCCGATCATTCTGATCAGCGAGGCGCTGGTCGTCTTCTCGCACCGGTCGCTCCTCGAGTTCCCGGTCCTGCTCCAGCTCAACCTGTGCATCATGCTCTTCGCCTCGGCGGCCCTGACCGCGCTGAACCTGGGGGCGGGAAGTTTCTTCTCGAATTACCGCGAGAAGAACCCGATCCGCGTCGCTTCCTCGCAGGCCGCGACCCTGACGTTCCTGATCTGCATCGTCTATCTCACCTTCGTGATCGCATCCGTGTTTGTTCCCTTCAATGATTACTTCGCCTTCAAGCTGCGGGGCGTCCCTTTCAATCCGGATACGATGTACCTCGCGACCCTCCTTGTTCTCGCCATTTCGGGCATGATGGCGGCGGCATCCCTGGCGGTGGGCCTGCGCGCCCTCGGGCGGGACTTTTGAGACCCACATGATCCGGATCGTGTCACACGTGCAGAGGCTTCTCCTTTCGGTGGTTTTCTTTTTTGCGGCCGCATTCTCCGTCGGGAATGCGCAGCAGGAGTTGACCTTCAATTCCGGCGCGGAAAAGTCGTTTCTCGACGCGACGCAGCTCTTCAAGAACGGCAAGTTCAGTGATGCCGCCTCCGGCTTCGACGAGTTGCGCCGCCTGAAACCGTGGCACCAGCGGACGACGGGCGCGTATGTGATGCTCGCAAAAGCATGGTTCGAACTCAAGAAGTATGAGGAGTCCGCTCTTCTGCTCCAGGAGTTTCTCGGCATGTTCCCGGCTTCGACGTATCGGGACGACGCCACGTATACGCTCGCGCTCGACCACCTGATGGCCGCGAAGTTCGACGTTGCCGCCGCCGAATTCCTTCAAGCCCTCGAGAGCGCCGGCGATCCGTCCCTGGCGAGGCGGGCGGAGACGCTGTTCGAGTACGTGGCCGAGGAGCGGTTGCCGCTCCCGTCGCTCGAGAGAATCCTCCAGTCGACGGCCGGCGAGCGTTCGAAAGAGCTCGTGCGGCTGAAACTCGCCGAACGGTATGCGGCGGGAGGCGACCCCGCGCGCGCGAAACAGATCGTGTACGGCCTTTTGGGAGGGGAGAAAGGGAATCCGTACCGGGAGCGCGCACGCCAGTTGCTCGACAGGCTCGAGCGGCAGGCGGGAGTGAAGATCGCCGTCGTCCTTCCCCTGATGCAGGAGCTGGGCGCGAACGCCGTCAAGAACCTTGCCGGAGAGCTCCTCGAAGGGATCTCGCTCGCGATCAGGGAACACTCGGCCCGTCCGGGCGCGGGGACCGCAGTCTCGATCGAGGTCAGGGATTCGAAGCGTGATTCGGCGGTCGCCCTCCGGGCGGTCCGCGAGGTCGCTTCCTCCCCCGACGTCATCGGAATCATCGGGCCCGTGTTCAGCAACGACGTCGCGGCGTGCGCCCCCGTCGCGCAGTCGGCCGGCATCCCCATGATCTCCCCGACCGCGACCGCCAACGGTCTCGCGTCGATGGGATCGCATCTCTTCCAGCTCCACCCGGACTGGTCGACAAGGGGAAAAGCGATGGCCCGGTATGCCGTGAGCTCCCTCGGCCTGACCTCGCTTGCCGTGCTCTCCTCGAACGATGCCCCCGAATCCCTGTCGGCGCGCAGTTTCGCCGAGGAGGCCCGGCGCCTGGGCGCCACCGTCGTCGCGGCCGAGACCTTTCCGCAGGGCGCGAGCGATCTCCGGGATCAATTCCTGCGCATCCGCAAAGCCGCCTCTCCGCTGGACCCGGAGTTTTCGTTTGCCGGAAAAACGAGGGCGGACGCGGCTCCGATTCTCGGCGCCGGCGCCGATACCGCGCTGGTCGATTCGCTCCTCGCGCGGCGGGAATCGATCGGGGTCACGAAGCTCTTCGGGCCCCGCGGACGGGTGGTGGCCGACTCGCTCCATCTCGCGCTCGTCGAAACAGACACTGTCTCGGGAAACACCGATATCCCCGTGACAGCCGTGCAGGGGATCTTCGTGGCGGTCGACAACGCCGAGGAGATCGGCATCATCGGGTCGCAACTCTCGTACTTCAATATCAAGGCCCAGATCCTCGGCAACGATGAATGGTACGATCCCGCCCAGCTCGACGTCCACCGGCAGTATGTCAACGGGGCCGTGTTCACATCGGACTTTTACGCGGACACCCGCGATTCCGGCTACTCCCGGTTCGACGGCGCGTTCTCTTCCGCTACCGGCCGCCATCCCACGAAGTACGCGCTCATCGGCTATGACGCGATGAGCATGCTCCTGGCGCGGATCGACGGGGGGGCGACGACCCGGGAAAAACTGACGGCCTCCCTCTCGGGTCTGGAGAGATTTCCCGGGGTCCATGCTACGGTGACATTCACGCACGGCCGGGTCAATTCCAATGTCCATATACTGCGGTACTCGAACGGCGAGGTAAAGCGGATCATCGAACTACCGGTCAATTAGCGCACATCGGGGGAGGCGGACATGTCAAATCAGAAAGTGGGGGAACCTCCGTTCGGCCATTCCAGGATCACGGATTGGCCGGTGGAAGAGCGGCCGCGCGAAAAGCTGATGCTGCACGGGGCGGGCTCTCTCTCCGACGCGGAGCTCCTGGCAATTCTTCTACAGACAGGGGTCGGGAAGGCGACCGCGGTCGACGTCGCCAAGAGCCTTCTCCGGGAATTCCGTTCCCTGGAGCGGATGACTTCGAGGTCCTTCCGCGACTTGCGCAGGTTGAAGGGGGTGGGGAACGCGAAATCGATCGCCCTCGTCGCGGCGTTCGAGCTCGGCAGGCGTGCCTCCTCCAGGAGAGACCCGCAGCGCGCCCCGATTTGCTCTCCCGAGGACGTCGTTCAGCACTATCAGCCGCTTCTTCGGGACCTCCAGCAGGAGGTGTTCAAGGTTTTGCTCCTCGACAGCGCAAATCACCTTCTCGCGGACGAAACGATCTCCGTGGGAATCCTCAACGGATCGCTGGTGCATCCCCGGGAGGTTTTCAGGCGGGCGATCCTGGAACCGGCGGCGAGCATCATCCTCCTGCACAATCACCCGAGCGGCAATCCCGAGCCGAGTTCCGAGGATATCCAGGTCACCAGGCAACTCTGCGAAGCCGGGAAGATTATGGGGATTCCGGTGCACGACCACATCATCCTCGCCCTCCATTCCTACTCGAGTTTTGCCGAGCGCGGACTGTTGTAGGTTCCCCCCGGAGAGGGGAAAACCGCTGAAATTTGACTTGACAAAATCGGTTTTATTTGCTATGTTCGTCAGTAACTATGGTTTGAATTGGATCTGTTCGCAAACAATTGAGGAGACCTTCCATGGTGAAGATTCTAAAACCTCTGCTCATTGCCGCCTTGTTCTGCGGGGGTTTAGCGCTTACGAGCTGTTCCAGTTCGCCCTCTGAGGAGGAGCTGAGGCAATTGAGCGAGTTGCAGAAGCAAGCCGAGCAGCTCCGGATTGCCGTGGACGCGAAGAAAGGTGAAATTGGAGACCTGCAGAAGAAAATTGCTGACAAGAACGCGGCCCTCCAGCAGTGTCAATCGGACCAAGAGGCCGTGAAGAAAGCGTTGGGTGGAAAATGAAGACGACCCTCCTGATGTATCTTCTCGTTTCGCTCTTCTTCCTGGTCGCCGCTTCCCCCGCCATCGGGCAGGAGCAGAAGATGACCAAGGACGAATGGCAATCTCAGATGAGTACCGCCACCCAGCGGATCACAGACCTGAAGGCCCAGAGCGCCGCGCTCGACAGCCAGAAAGCCCTTCTCCAGGCGCAGTCCGCAAAGCTTGACGCGGATGTGAAGGCGTGCGAAGATGCGCTCTACGCGATGCTCGGAGTGACAAGGGCCGACGTCGAAGCGTACGACAAGGAACTCTCCGACATGGAAAAGCGGGTCGGCGATCTCCAGCGCATGACCGATGCCGAACTTCTCGGCTACAAGGATGAGATCGGACGGATGAACGACCGGTTGAAGGAAATGGCCGCCAGCAAGATCGCCCTGATTCCCCGGTACGGGGAACGCGTCCACTCGCTCCAGGACAAGGTGACTGCGCTCATGCAGAGTTTGTCGAAGGAGAAAACGTATACCGTCGGCACGTGGGCCAGGGACCGGGATTGCCTCTGGAACATCGCACGGAAAAAAGATATCTACGACAACGCGTGGATGTGGCCCAAGATCTGGCAGGGCAACCGGGACATGATCAAGGATCCGGACATCATCAAGCCCCGGTGGGTTCTCAAGATTCCGGCCGGCAAGGAATTATCACGCGAGGAAAAATCGGCCGCGAGCCGCTACTATCGCAAGAAAGCTGCGGCACCGGCCTCGCAGTAACCGTTTGTCGCGAAGGAGACGCTCTTTGGGTCTACCCTGTTGGTAACACGCGGCACCACATATCAAGAAGCCCCACTCGCCCCGGTAAACCGGCGGATGAACGGGGCTTCTTGTGCTTATAAACGATTCCGGCATACCGGAGAGGAATCCGGCTTCATTGGCTGAACGGAAGATCAAGGCGCAGGGCGTCGACATGCTCAGGCTTCTCGGCCTGAACGACGCAAATCTACAGGTCGTCGAGGACCGCTTCGACGCGAGCATCACCGTCCGGGGCGATCAGATCACGTTCCGGGGGGAAGCCAAGGAGGTCGACCAGCTCGAGAAAATCTTCAAGGAACTGATCTACGTCCTGGGCAAGAGCGGCGCGATCACCACGAACGACGTCGAGACCATCATCGATCTTGTCGCGGTCAACGGCGATCCGGCTCTCCCGACAAACGTGACGAGCAGGATGGGGACCGATGAGCTCGAGGCCGTCGTCCTGTTTACGAGGAACGGGATCATCCGGGCAAAGACGCCCGGCCAGAAAGAGTACATCCACCAGATCAAGAAGAACGATATCGTCTTCGCGATCGGACCGGCCGGGACCGGAAAGACCTACCTGGCCGTCGCGATGGCGGTGGCCGGCCTCAGGAACCGTGAGGTGATGAAAATCATTCTCGCGCGTCCCGCCGTCGAAGCCGGTGAGAGCCTCGGATTTCTTCCCGGAGACCTCCGGGAGAAGGTCGATCCCTACCTGAGGCCCCTCTACGATGCGCTGGACGACATGATCCCCCCCGAGAAGCTCAAGACGTACATCGAACGGAGGGTGATCGAGGTGGTTCCGCTCGCGTATATGCGGGGCCGGACCCTGAACAACGCCTACGTCATCCTCGACGAGGCCCAAAACGCCTCGAGCATGCAGATGAAGATGTTTCTCACCCGGATCGGCCCGAACTCAAAAGCCATCATCAACGGCGACATCACGCAAATCGACCTGCCGTCGAAAACGGTTTCCGGACTCGTCCAGATTCAGGAAATTCTCCGCGAGATCGAGGGGGTGCAGTTCTGTTATTTCGACAGGAACGACGTCGTCCGGCACCGGCTCGTCAAGGATATCATCGACGCCTACGACACATTTCATGCCGGCGGGGGAATCGGGGTGGAGGAAGCGGAGCGGCCCGCCCGCAGGAAAAAATGACCTCCTCGCGTCAGACCTGTTTCGCTTCCCTCCACAACGCATCCATCTCCCCGAGGGTGGAGGAGTGCACGTCCTTTCCCGTTTCCTTCAATCGCCGTTCGATGTACTGAAAGCGCGCGATAAATTTCTCGATCGTCCCTCTGAGGGCAATCTCCGGGTTGACGTGAAGGAAGCGCGCATAATTGACGAGAGCGAAGAGGAGATCGCCGAACTCCATCTCCATACGCTCCCGGTTCGCTTCGCCTGATGTGTGCCCCGCTTCCGGCCCGGCCTGATCCCCGACTTCCCGGTGCAGTTCGCCCAGCTCCTCCTCGACTTTCTTCCAGACGTCTTCGCGCTTCTCCCAGTCGAAACCGGCCTTGGATGCCTTGTCCTGCAGCCGGTGCGCCCGCAGGAGCGCGGGCAACTCCTTCGGGACCCCGTCCATGAGGGAGGTCCTTCCTTCCTGCATCTTCAACTTCTCCCAATTCTGCTTGACTTCGTGCGCATTCCCCACTTTCACGTCTCCGAACACGTGCGGGTGCCGGAAGATCAGCTTCTCCGTGAGGCCCGTGATCACCTCTTCGAGCGTGAATTCGTGCCGCTCCTCCGCGATGTTCGAGTGGAAGAGGACATGGAGCAACAAATCGCCCAATTCCTTTCTCAGGTCGTCGTGGGCCCTGCCGTCGATTGCTTCGACGACCTCGTAGGCCTCCTCGATCAGGCTCATCCGGATCGACTCGTGCGTCTGCTCCCGGTCCCACGGGCATTCCGCGCGCAGCCGTTTTGTAATTTCGACAAGTTTGAGAAACGCATCATTCACCATCGGGGAGAACCTCTGAGTTGTGGTTTAAAAACGTAGATAAATCCGGAATCAGATGCAACGGCGCGTTATTTTGTCATCCTGAGCGAAGCGAAGGATCTCGCAGGTCGGAAAGACGAGATCCTTCGGTCGCTTTGCTCCCTCAGGATGACACATTGGGTACATGTGAGACACGAGCCCCCGGGCGCCTTCATTGGAAATCGTGCCGGAAATTTCTATATTCACCCGCACTTGAATGCCTCCATGCGATCACATCGGACAATCGGACCCGGATGAATCGGAAAACGGCGGGAGCGATCCTCGCCCTCTTCGCCACAGCCATGTTTCTCACCGTCATAAGCTCCACCAGGCATAAGGCGGACATGCTGCTGGTGAACGGGACCGTCCTCACGCTCGACGCGCAGAACACGGTCGCCGGGGCGGTCGCCATCCGGGGGAACAGGATCGCGGCCGTCGGGACGTCCGCCGACCTGCGGAGCCGGTTCGACTCCGACACGGTGATCGACCTGGAGGGAAAGACAGTCGTGCCGGGATTTATCGACGCGCACGCCCACATAAGCGGGCTGGGACAGCTGATGCAATCGGTGATCCTGGTCGGGACCTCATCGCCGGAGGAGATCGTGGGGCTTGTCCGGGCCCGGACGCGCGAGGTTGCCCCCGGTGCATGGATTCACGGGCGCGGATGGGATCAGAACCGGTGGGAGAACAAGGAGTTTCCCTCCGCATCGCAACTGGACGCCGTTTCCCCGGATCATCCTGTTGTTCTCATCCGGATTGACGGCCACGCAATCTGGGTGAACACCCGGGCGCTCGAGCTCGCGCAAGTCAGCCGGTCCACACAGGACCCCCCGGGGGGAAGGATTATCCGGACCCGTTCGGGCGAACCGACCGGAGTGTTCCTGGACGAGGCCCGCGCTCTCATCGAGAGGTTTGTCCCTTCCGAAACGCCGGAGGAGATCGAACGCGACATTCTCACCGCCGCGGCCGCCTGCGCGAAGAGCGGCCTCACCGAGGTCCACGATATGGGAATCGATTCTCTCCGGATCGGGATTTACCGGCGGCTTGCCGGGGAGAAGAGGCTCCCCGTCCGGATCTATGCCGCGATCAGCGCTCCCGGCCCCGCGTGGAATTTCTGGAAGGAACAAGGGCCCCTGATCGGGGCCGGCGGCGGGATGCTGACCATCCGGTCGATGAAATTGTATATGGACGGGGCGCTCGGCTCCCGCGGAGCGGCGCTGGTGGAACAGTATTCGGACGATCCGGGAAACAGGGGGCTGACGATGCTCGGCGCGGCGGAGCTTGAGTCCCTCGTCCGCGATGCGATCGCGCACGGATTTCAGCCCTGCGTCCATGCGATCGGGGACCGCGCCAATCATGCGGTGCTCGACGCGTATGAACACGTGCTGAACGCGCTCCCCGCCGGCGACTACCGGCCCCGCATCGAACATGCCCAGGTGATCCTCCCCGAAGATATTTCCCGTTTCAAGAGGCTCGGCGTTCTGCCGAGCATGCAGCCGATCCATGCCACGTCCGATATGTACTGGGCCGAGGCGAGGCTGGGCCCGTCCCGCATCCATGAAGCCTACGCATGGCGATCACTGCTCGAAACCGGTTCGATTATCCCCGGTGGATCCGATTTTCCCAACGACGGAATGGAACCGCTCTGGGGCTTCTATGCGGCGTTCACCAGGGCCGACCGGAGCGGCTACCCGCAGGATGGGTGGTATCGGGACCAGCGGATGACCCGGGAGGAGGCGATCAGGTGCTTTACCGCCTGGGGCGCCTACGCCGGATTTGAGGAGGGCGCCAAGGGCTCGATCGAGCCGGGTAAACTGGCGGACCTCACGCTCCTCTCAAGAAATATCATGCAGGTATCTCCCCCGGAGGTTCTCACAACGAACGTCGAGATGACAATCGTGGATGGGCGTGTTACGTACCGGAAGCCCGCCGGAGGAGGGGCTCCGTGACGCGGAGAGGCACAACAAGCCGGCCGCAATTTTCACCCTTTGAGAGGCCCTATGTTTAAACCGCGGCTTTTCACCCCCGGTCCGACTCCCGTTCCCGAGCGTGTGATGATGAGGATGGCGGAGCCCATCATCCATCACCGGAGCCCCGAGTTCGGTGAGATCTTCGCGAGGGTGAACGAAAATCTGAAGTATGTCTTCCAGACCTCGCAGCCGGTTCTGACGCTCGCCTGCTCGGGGACAGGGGGAATGGAAGCGACGTTTGTGGGCCTCTTCTCCGCCGGAGAGAAAATCATCTCCGTCAACGCGGGGAAATTCGGCGAGCGCTGGGTGGAGATGCCGAGGGCGTTCGGGTTGGAAGTCGTCGAGCTCAAACTCGAGTGGGGAGAGGCGCCCTCCCCGGACCAGGTTCTCCGCCTCCTCAAGGAGCATCCGGACGCGAAAGCGGTCTACCTGACACACAGCGAAACGTCCACCGGGACGGCAACCGACGTGCAGGCGATTTCCCGTGTTGCCCGGGAGAATTCCGGCGCGCTCGTTTGCGTCGACGGCATTACCGCCATCGGCGCGCACGAGTTCCGGTTCGACCGGTGGGGAATCGACGCGTGCGTCACGGGCTCGCAGAAAGGGTTGATGATACCGCCCGGACTCACGTTCGTCGCCCTGAGCGAGCGCGCGATCGCGGCGGCGAAGAGGTCGACCCTCCCGAAATTTTATCTGGACCTCCGCAAAGCCCTCGAGTCATACGCAAGCGACGATACTCCATGGACCCCGGCCGCCTCCCTGATCATCGGAGTCGACACCGCGCTCACGATGATCCGGGAAGAGGGAATTGAAGCGGTCTGGAGACGCCACAGACGCATGGCTCACGCCGCGAGGGCGGGCTTGCAGGCGCTCGGCATGAAGTTGTTCTCGCCCCACCCCTCGTTCGCGGTCACCGCCGTCTGGGTGCCGGAGGAGATCGGGTGGAAAGCGTTCAACAAGGCGTTGAAGTCGACATATGGCGTCACCGTCGCGGGAGGACAGGACCGGTACAGCGGCAAAATACTCCGGATCTCCCATCTCGGGTATTATGACGAGCTCGATATCGTTGCGGTCGTCGCCGCGGTGGAGCGCGCGCTCGGCGATTGCGGGTGGAAATTTGAGCCGGGATGCGGCGTCCAGGCCGTGCAGCGGTACTTTCAATCGAAGGAGTGAAGGGCCTCGACGTGACAATCCTGATCACAGACGATGTCGACCGGCAATGCGTCGACATACTCGAGGCGGAAGGATTTCGCGTTGAGTACCATCCGGCGCTCGGCCCCGCGGAGATCCTGAAAGCCGTGGAGCCGGTCGAAGGCCTGATCGTCAGGAGCCGGAGCCGGGTCACCTCTCACGTTCTCGAAGCGGGGAAGAAGCTCAAAGTCGTGGGCCGGGCGGGGGCGGGGGTCGACAATATCGACGTCGCCGCCGCGACCCGCCACGGGATCATCGTCATGAACACGCCGGGGGGTAACACGATTTCGACCGCGGAACATACCCTCTCGATGATGCTCGCCCTCGCCAGAAACATTCCTCAGGCGAACCAGAGCCTCCGGGAGGGAAAGTGGGAGAGAAGCGCCTTCGTGGGGACGGAACTCTACGGGAAGACTCTCGGCGTGATCGGACTCGGGAAAGTCGGATCGGAGGTTTCCCGGCGCGCCTCGGCGTTCGGTATGAAGATCGTGGCGTTCGATCCCGCCCAGTCGGAGGAGATGGCGGGGAAGGTGAACGCGCAGCTTGTCGGCCTCCCCGATCTCCTGCGCCAGTCTGATTTCATCACCCTTCACTCCCCGTTGATTCCTGAAACCAAGGGGTTGATCGGAAAAGAATCGCTCGCCCTCTGCAAACACGGAGTCAGAATCATCAATTGCGCCCGGGGAGGGATCGTCGACGAAGCCGCGCTTCTCGGGGCGCTGGAGAGCGGGGCGGTGGCGGGCGCGGCTCTCGATGTCTTCGAACAGGAGCCCCCTTCGAATACGCCGTTAATCCGGCATCCGAACGTCGTCGTCACCCCCCATCTCGCCGCCTCGACGGAGGAAGCCCAGGAAAAAGTGGCGATTCAGATCGCCCGGCAGGTGGCGGACTTTCTGAAGGGGCGCGGCGTGTCGGGATCGGTCAACGCCGACAGCATCTCCCTGGGTCTCAAGGATGAGCTTCGCCCCTTCCTTCTTCTGGGCGAAAAGCTTGGCCGGCTGGTGGCGCAGCTGAAGGATGGCAAGCTGAAATCGGTCACGGTTTCGGCGAGCGGCGAACCGCTCGGGGAGTTTCTTCCGGCGCTGGGCGCCGCGGTCCTGAAAGGAGCCTTCGAGGGAGTGCTGGATGAACCGGTCAACTATCTCAACGCGCCGGTGATCGCCCGCGAGAGGGGGATCGGTGTCCAGCTGGTCCGGGAGTCAGCCCTTCTCCGCTACGCGCAGGTTCTTTCGGTCCGGTATCAGACGGAAAAGGAATCCCGGCACTTTTCAGGCACCCTTTTCGGCGAAAAAGACCTGCGTATTGTCGGCATCGACGGCTTCCACTTCGAAATGAATCCGGACGGGCACCTGATCCTCTATTCTAATATAGACCGCCCGGGGATGCTCGCGGCAGTGAGTTCGCTTCTTGCGCGGGCGCATATCAATATCGCCGGACTCTCCCTCGGCCGATTTGAGTCCGGCAGCAGGGCCCTCACGGTGATCTCGATCGACACTCCGGCACCGGAGGCCGTCCTCAAAGAGATCGCGCTTCTCGACGGCGTCTCGGATGTCAAGATGATCACCCTTTAGCGCCGGGATGATGGCGTTCGGGAGGCGGCGAAAGTCCAGTCCAGGCAAGTATTTAGGGGGCCGGACCGGTGGAAGTCTCAAAATCGGGTAAAACTTGACAAGCATCTGTTGATTTGCTATATTCTCGCAACGATGGTTTTGAGGTATCACTGACGAGGGAAAGTGAGGCTCAGCTGAGACAAATTGTTACCACCCATCCTCCGAACTTCCGCCCCATCTTTTCTCATCGCGTGTTCTCCCGACGATCCTGCATCCGCCTTCGTGTACCCCGACGAGGAGGGGAAAGCTGTTGTTGCGCGCATGGTACCAGGCTCCACCCACGAGCGATCTGAGCATTAACACACCTGGAGGTTTAATTTATGACCACGAGAAGCATCTGTTTCCTTCTGATCATCGGCATACTCGCATTCGCTGTCTCGAGCTGTGTTGATACCCCCAGCAGCGGCCAGGCGACGCCGGACTATCATGCTCTCGCCCGGATCGTCGATGTGACCGCCGACCAGACGGGAGGGGCCGTTACGATAGACGGCAATCAGGTTGCCAATCTCTCGTTCGGCGCCAGCAGCGCCTATATCGACATTCTGGCGGGGGGCCGCGACCTGGGATTCGGATCGACGGTCCAACACGTGAATTTCCGTTCGAATAGTCAGAACACGGTGCTTCTCTACGCCTTGACGGGCTCCAACAAGTTCCTGGCCGTCGACGAAGGCTACAGTTTCACGAACAACGGCGGCGGCGACCCGGCTCTCACGCAGGTGAAGTTTGTGCATGTCGCCACCGGGTCCGCGCCCGCGATCTCTTTTTACGACAGTTCCGCGAGCGGAACTCCCCTCGCGGCCGATGTCGGGTATCCGACGTCCACCGGGTATGTCAACCTGACCGCCGGGTCGCATCAGGTCTATGCCGTGTCGAACGGCGGTTACACCGCCAATATCAGCGGAAGCCAGGTGACCCCGACACCCGTCACGACGAATACGACGGGGACCGCCTCCCTCGATCTGACTCCGGCAGACAGCGCTTTGTTCACGGTCACCGTGCACTCAGATTACCGTGACAGTCTCTATACAGCCGCGCATTTTCACGTCGGCCTCCCCGGGGTGAACGGCCCCGTCATCCAGCCGGTTGACATCACGGGACAGGTGATCACGTTCCCCGACGTGACGTTGAACGGATCGAACGAGAGTTCGCCGGATCCGTCGGTCACCTCCACGGCAGTCGGGACGTTCAGTTTCAGCCGGGACGGGTTGAGCTATTCGATCGTCCTCCATCCGAGCGGCCTGGATTCACCATTCGTTGCCGGACACTTCCACGAGGGTGCTGCCGGCGTCGCCGGCCCGGTGGTGCGGAACATTACGACGACTCCCGTGGGCGATACGACATTGACCGGGACCTGGACGAGCGATGAGGTAGGACAACCCCTGACTCCGGCGCTCATTTCCTCGCTCCTCGCCGGCAATATCTACGTGAATTTTCATTCCGCGGCCCACCCCGGCGGCGCAATCCGCGGGCAGCTCGTTCCGGATTCGGTCAGCACGAATGTCTTTACCGGCACATGGTACGGGCTCACCGACGCGATCAAGGATACGATCGTGGCGGATTACATCTATATTAATTTCCACACCTCCGCTTACCCGAGCAGCATCGTAAGAGGCCAGCTCGACGTGGATCCGGCCAGAGGTCAATATGGCGTCGCGTCGCTTCCGGCTTCCGATTATGCGGGCGCGCGTATGTATACGGTCGTGGCTTCGGGTTCGGGGAAATCCCTCAACCTGCTTCAATTGTCCGACCGGCAGGCCGGCGTCGCAAAGGTTGCAGCGGGAAAAGAGCCCGCGAAGTTGATCCAGAGTTCAATCGGAAAAAAATAAGTTCACAGAATTAGGGAAGAGAACCATGTTCCTCTCGCAGAAGATTGGAGGAGTTATGAAAGTCGCATTAGTGATCACCGCACTCCTGCTTGTTCCCGGACTCCTGTTCGGCGGAACGACGGGCAAGATCAGGGGAAAGGTTACGTTCAAGGATACGCACGAAGGGGCGGCCGGTGCGATCGTGGTGCTCGAGGGGACGCCGTACGGTGTCGCAGCGGATCCTGACGGAAGTTTCATAATCCTCAACATCCCCGCCGGGGTCTATACGGTGAAGGCGAGCCTCGTGGGGTATCATGCCCCATCGGTTACGAACGTCCGGGTGAACCCGGACCTGACGACCGAGCTGAATGTTGAGCTCGTTGCCCAGGACATCAACCTCCCGACGGTCGAGATCATGGCCCAGAGGCCGCTTGTCAACAAGTCGGCCACGAACGCCGTCCGGATTTTGAACGCGGACGACTTGAGCGCGATCCCGGTCCGCGGACTGACCGGTGTCTTCGCCCTGCAGCCGGGGGTTGTCCTGCAGGACAACAACATTTATATCCGGGGCGGCAGGGAAGACGAGGTCGGATACTACGTCGAGGGCGCCAGCGCCAGGAACGTCATGAACGGCAGGAACGCGGTGCTCCTCATCCCCGAGGCGGTCGAAGAAGTCCAGATCCAGGCGGGCGGGTACAACGCCGAATACGGCGGAGCGAATGCGGGAATCATCCGTCAGCAGCTCCGGTCGGGAACGGGGGGGATTAAGCTGAGCTACTCCGGTGAGACCGACCGGTTCGCGCAGGTCGGCTCCAAATCACTTGATTCCTATTCCTACGGATACTGGGACCACGTGCTTACTCTCAGCGGTCCGATTATCGGCGACAAACTGAAGATTTTCGCAGCCGGAGAGAATCAATTCCAGCGTGATCCGATCCCGACCTTCTGGACGGGGTTTGAATTCCCCAACGCCGATTTTCCGGCCGCACTTGTCGACGGTCCCGGCGGCGGGCGTCCCGGAGATACGCTCTATGCGGGATCAGGCGTCCCGGCATCGTCGATTAATTCACGATACGGGGCCATCAAGGTTCCCGAAGGCGTGATCCCCGGCCGGATGTCGAACCGGTGGAACCTGAACGGGACAATCAGCCTCGACCTCAGCCCCGTCACCGTACGATTCGGCTCGGCGATGTCGTGGCAGCAACGGAGGATCAACGACCTGCCGGTCCAGAACATCCTCGATCTTTCCCGTCTGCCGATGCGAGATAACAGCGATGACCTCTTCAACCTGAAGATCACACACCTGCTCGATCCGAAGACATTTTACGAGATTAACCTCAATTACTTCGACAGCCGGAACAGGCAGTACGATCCGAATCTCCAGGATAACATTCTTTCCTACGGCGACAGCATCGAGGCCGCGAAACTCGGCTACAATTTCTACAGCTATATGAACGGCGCGCTGGGCCTCTCCCCGACGGAGTTCCGGTTTTACGGTTTCCCGTACGCGCGGCCCGGCGAGTTGATCGTGGGCGGGTCTTCGATCTCCGGGTTGGGGGCTTCCACGAATTACATCAAGGGGAAGCAGACCTACATCGGCGGATCGGCGGATCTGACGACTCAATACGGGAAGCACGAGCTCAAGCTCGGATCGTCGTACCAGAGATATACGGTCCGGCTCTACTCGGTCGGCAGGCTGGAGAACGTGTTCCTCCAGATGATCTCCCAGCCCGACTCGGTACGCAACGCCGACTCGAGGACGCGACTGATGCAGTCCGCCGGTATTCCCGACAACGTCGGATATGACGTGTTCGGCAACGAAGTGAACGACGGGTTCGACGGGCCGAAACACCCCACGTTCTTCTCCGGATACCTCCAGGACAAGGTCGAGTTGAACGACCTGATCATCAATGCCGGCATCCGGTACGATTACTTCGACACGGACGACAGGGAGTTCATCGACGCGGAGAACCCTTCGTTCATCAACGGAAACATCTTCGCGCTGGATCCGACGACCGTCCGGAAGAAAGATCCCTTCCATGCGATCAGCCCGCGTCTCGGGTTATCGTTCCCCGTCACGGACCGGACGATCTTCCATATGCAGTTCGGCAAGTTCATCCAGGCGCCCCAGCTGAACAATATCTATATCGGGGGTCCGTTGCTCTCCCTCTATGTTTCGGGAAGAAACTTCATCCCCGCGCCGGTCGGACTCGGGCTCGATCCGGAGCGCACCACGCAGTACGAGATCGGGTTCACGGAGCAGATTACGAACTTTGCCGCGTTTGATCTGACCGGCTTCTATAAAGACATCAAGGGCCAGATCCAGGTGGGCCGTATCACGACAGAAAGCGGCGCTCTCGCGAAGTCGTACGATATTCTCCAGAACGGAGATTTTGCGACGACGAAGGGGTTGGAAGTCACGCTGACCCTGCGCCGGGTCGACCGGCTCCAGGCGCGCGTGAATTACACGCTCCAGGATGCCCAGGGCACGGGTTCGAACACGACGTCCGCGATCTCATCCGTCGAGAACGGGACGCTCCGGCCGACGATTATTTCCCCTCTGACCTTCAACCAGGCGCACCGCGGAAGCCTGAATCTCGATTATCACTTTGCTCCCAACGACGGGGGGCCGATCCTTGAACGTCTCGGGGCGAACATCCTCTTCTCGTTCAACAGCGGCCACAATTACACGAAGGTGACCGGCGGGCTGGGCCAGACCGGGCCGGAAGACGGCGGTATCCTGTATGACGGCGATCCGCGAAACCGGAGGCCGGTCGAGGCGATCAACGCGTCGACGACTCCCTGGAATTTCAGCCTGGATGCGCGTCTCGACAAGTCGTTCACGCTGTCGGGTTCGTTCGACCTGAACGTGTATCTCTACGTCCAGAACCTTCTCAACACGGAGAACGTCGTCAATGTGTACGGGCGGACGGGCAATGCCGATGACGACGGGTTCCTGACGAATCCCGCGCTGAGCTCCGAAGTGATCAGCGCTCCGGGCCGCGGGGCTGCCTATGTGCAGATGTACCGCGACGCGAACCTCGCCGACCGCCAGAACTACTGGAGGAATCAGGGCGGGGATCTCCTGGGTACGCCGCGGCAGATCCGGTTCGGTGTCCGGCTCGACTATTGATCACGCTTGAGGTGTCGGAATCTTGTCTATAAACCAGAGGTGAGACAACTATGAAAAAACTTCATCTGTTCCTCGGCGCGGCGCTCCTCCTTTCGGGCGGGCTCCATCAGGCGTATTCCGCGGAGGGGAAAAAATCCCTTCTGCGGACGGCGCAACAAATGACGGGAACGGGTCCCTTCTCGACGCTGATGAACATTAACAACCTCTCGATGTGGATCGAATACGACGGATCCTCGGCGAGAAATCCGAGCACAGGCAACTCGGGCGTGACGTTTCCGCGCGGAACGTCAACACCCATCTTTGCGGACGGCCTGATCTGGGGCGGCCAGGTTCACGACGGCGGCGCGCAACTGCTCCGTGTGAACGGACAGACGTACCAGCCCGGGACGGTCGGCGGAAAGATCATCTCCAAGGGGGTGGCCGAATCTGCGGGAGACCAGAGCGTGCGCATCTACCGTGTGCGGCGCGACTGGCAGACCGCAGACCTGAGGCAGGACGCGGCCGAGCTCTTCTCGAAGGGGCTCTCCGCCGTGTCGCAATCGGATATCGACCAGGTTCGCGAACAATACCGGAAAGACTGGGTCGAGTGGCCGGCGGATAAGGGAGCTCCCTATTATGACCGGGACGGCGTCCCGGGATACAACCCCGATCCGAACGCCACCGCCGGCCCGTCGACGGACGAGCCGGGGATCGCGGATGCGGACCAGGTGGTCTGGTTTGTGATGAACGACCTGAATGCGGCCCAGAGCCAGTCGTTCCTGGGCTCCGACCCGATAGGGCTGGAGGTCCAGTCGACCCTCTGGGGGTATGCAAGGACCGATCCTCTCGGTAATGTGATCTTCAAAAAATTCCGGTTCATTTACAAGGGCACCGCGAGCGGAGCGTCCGATTCCCGCATCGACAACATGTATATCGGTCAGTGGGCGGATCCCGACCTCGGCGATTATAGCGACGATTTCGAGGCGTGCGATACGACCCTGAGCCTCGGCTATGTCTATAATTCATCGGCGGTGGATGCGAGTTATAAGGTCTTCGGGGTTCCTCCACCGGCGGTCGGGTACGATTTCTTCGCAGGACCGAAGGTGGTGTCACCCGGTGACTCGGCGGTATTCGATCTGAAGAGGATATACGGGTATCGAAACCTCCCCATGACATCCTGGATTTATTTCGCGGCCGGCGGCACCTACTCCGATCCCCCGTTCAGTTACGTCGGCGCCGGTCAATGGTATAATTTGCTTCGCGGATTGACTCCGATCACCGGCGCGCCGTTCGTCTACCCGGGCGGAGCTGAAACAAAATTCTGGCTGAGCGGAAATCCCCAGGCCGGCACGGGGTACCTGGACGGAACGATCGACAACCCGGGCGACCGGCGCCAGATGCTGAGCACGGGACCGTTTACGATGGTGCTGGGCGACACGCAGGAAGTGGTTGTCGCACTGGTCGCGGGGCTCGGCGGGGATAATATCTCGAGCATCGGCGTGCTCAAGGCGAACGACAAGGCGGCGCAGAGCGCGTATGACAATCTGTTCAATCTCCCGAAACCGCCCCCTTCCCCGAAGCTCAGGATCGCGGCCCTGAATCAAAAGGTCGTGCTCGACTGGGGATGGGACTCGGCCGCGGTTGCGGCGACAGAGTCGTTCAACCGCCTCGGCGTGAGGTTTGAGGGATACAACGTCTATCAGCTACCCACCTCCTCGGCGGATTTTTCGAAGGCGGTGCGCCTGGCCACGTTTGACCTTCAGAACGGAATCAGAACGATCGTCGATACGGTCTTCGATATCGAGCTTGGGCTGAACGTTCAGGCGATCCGGCAGCGCGGCACCGACAACGGGATCGTCCGGTTCCTCGAACGGACCAGCGATACGTTGCGCGGTGGACTCCCCCTCGCGAACGGGCAGCGGTATTACTATGCCGTTACCGCGTACGGATATTCGGATACCTCGACCGCTCTTTCCCACGCCTCCGAGACGACGCTGCAGATCATCACGGTCATCCCGCAAACGACGAACCCGGGCGTGCGGATCGGAGCCGACTTCGGGGATGCTGTCACGGTCGTCCATGATTCCGGAAAGAGCGACGGAAAGGCCGTGATCACGGTGGTGAACCCGCCTGTCTTGACGGGAAAAACGTATCAGGTGCATTTCAAGAATGTTCAGACCGCGTTCGCCTACGGGCCCGATGCGACCGACACGCGCGACACGGTGGTCGTGCCGATCCTGCACTGGTACCTTATCTCCGGCAACGACACCCTCTATAATGGAGTCAACCAGGGGACGGCGGTCGTCATCGATCCGGGCGACGGAAATCTCGACCCTTCGCCTCCTCCGAAGTTTGGCGATGATTTCACCTATCCGACGGTTGACGGCTTCTATATCACCGTAAAAGGTCCGCCTCCGCTTCTCAATGCCGACCGGTCGGGACACACAGGGACGGAGTGGTGGACGGGGGGATTTGCCGCCGCGAGGTTTGTCGTCGGTGGTCCGGGCGCGGCCGTATTGAATTATATGGCTTCGACAGCCGCCGATATGTCGAATTATCTCGGCGCCGTGAGCACGACGCTCGATCCTTCCCAGTACGACGACATCGAGTTTCGCTTTGCGGACGGGGGCACGTTGACCCAAAATGCCTACCGGTACAGACGGAGCGGAACCTATAAGTACCAGGACTATGTCCCCGTGCCGTTCCAGGTCTGGGACGTTGCGGATCCCAATAATCCGCGCCAGTTGAATTGCGGGTGGAGGGACCAGAACGCCAACGGGGCATGGGATCCGAACGGCGGAGTCGAAGTCATCTTCGTCGCCAAATCGACGTACGACGGCGCTTCGCCCAGCACCTACGGTACCACGGTCGGCTCCGACGCCAATAATCTCGTCAATGCGGATGTCATGTTTGTCGCCGAGTGGATCAGCGACAACGGAGTGCAGTCCGACATCAAGACGAGCGTCATCCATGTGTCGCCGAATTATGTAAACTCCGCGAACGACGTCTTTACATTCAAGACTCCGGAGGGTGCGACGTTCAAAGGTGACGCGGTCGCCAAGAACGACGTCACGAAGATCAACGTCTTCCCGAACCCGTATTACGGGTTCAACCGCGCCGAGACGAGCAGGTTTGCACGGTTCGTCACGTTCGATCACCTGCCTCCGGGCGATTGGAGAATTCGAATCATCAGTCTCGCGGGCGTGCTGGTGAGGTATTTCGACCCCACTTCCACCGGCGAGAACTCCGTCGATCAATTCGCGACGTGGGATCTCAACAATCAAAACGGCCTGCCCGTGGCGAGCGGAATCTACATCGCATACATCGAACTGCCGAAACTCGGGGTGACGAAAACGTTGAAGCTCGTGATTATACAGGAACAGCAAGTCCTTGATTTTTATTGATATCGGACGGGTGTCATGATTGCACCAATGCGGATTGAAAGGAGATTATCATGAATAGCTCAACCGTGCAAAGAGCCCTCGGACTCTTCGTACTGATTCTTGTCGTCGCATCGCTCGGGTACGCAGGCGGAACGAACCGGGCCGGGACCAACGCCGCGCCGGAACTCCTGATTCCCGTGGGCGCCCGCGATATCGCGATGGGGGGCGCTTCAATCGCGACGACTTCCGGAATCGATGCGATTTATTGGAATCCGGCGGGCCTTGCCAGATCCACCTTCGGAACGACGGCGATGTTTTCGCATATGACCTACATTGCCGACATCCCGGTGAATTATGTCGCCCTCGGAGCATCCTTTGCGGGTTTCGGCACGCTGGGTTTCAGCCTGAAATCTCTCGGGATCGGAGACATCCCGGTGACGAACGAGGACTATCCGGACGGAACAGGCGAGATTATTTCACCGACCTATGTTACGATCGGGCTCACCTACTCCAGGCAGCTCGCCGACAACATCGGAATCGGCGTCACCGCCAACCTGATCAGTGAACGGATCGATCGCGTGAGCGCCTCCGGATTCGGTTTCAACGCCGGCGTGCAGTACTCCGGCCTGGGAAACATACCGGGCCTGAACATCGGGGTCGCGGTGAAAAACATCGGGCCGCAGATGAAGTTCGACGGGACGGCATTGGTTCTGCCCGGTGAGGTGGGCGACGGAAGACAGGGATTCTACAGCGTGAACGCGGGCTCGTTTGAACTCCCTTCGACGATCGAAATAGGCGCTTCCTATACGACACGGCTCTCCGAGGATAACGCGCTCACGTTTGTTTCGCTCTTCGAGAACAACAATTTTTCCGCCGATGAATACAAGGTCGGGGCGGAGTATGCGTTCCGCGACAATTTCTTCATCCGGGCCGGCTGGGACCTGGCGGGGGATCAGACCAATGAGAGCCTGACAGCTCTCTCCGGGGTGGATAAGGCGACCTATCTGTTTGGAGGGACCGCGGGCGCAGGCATCCATTCCCAGGTGGGTGATCTCGATCTCACGGTTGATTATGCGTACCGGGCCGTCAAGTTTCTAACCGGCAACCACGCTATCACGCTCAAGCTCGGATTTTAGCCGGTGTGGAAGCTCCGGTTCGGACGGCGCCGGAGGCTTGTTCAGAATGCCGCCGCATGTGTTGCCGGTGCGACACTTCTTGGCGCGGTCGCCGCGGGGGGTGACGGAGGGACGGGGGGTTCCGCAAGCGGGGACCTGTTCGAGCACGCCAGGGCGTGTTCTGTCGATCCTTCCGGCAACGTGTATGTGATAGACGGCGGCAACAGCAGGATCGTAAAGCTTTCGCCACAATGGGAGGTGCTTCAAACGGCCGGCGGGTACGGCTGGACCGATCAGGCGTTCGATCATCCCGCGGATGTGACTGCCCCCAATGGACTGGATGTCTACGTCGCCGACTACGGCAACCACCGAATCCAGCGGTTGGACCGGGATCTGAGCCTCCTCTCGTCGTTTTCAACGCGGGACGATGCGGACGCTTCGGTGCGGTTTGGCTACCCCCAGGGAGTGGCTCAATCACGATTCGGATCGATCTTCATCGCGGACGGCGAGAACCGGCGAATCCTGAAAGTCAATACGTCGGGCTCCGTCGAGCAGGAATTCGGGGATCTTGGCGCGGGGGAAGGGCGGCTCTCTTCCCCCTCGAGGATTCGGATCGGAGGAGACGACCGGGTCTTCGTTCTGGACAGCAACCGGATTGTCGTCTTCGATATCTTCGGCAATTTCATCGAGACTTTGGGAAAAGGGTACTTCAACCACCTCCGGAGCTTCACCGTCGAGGGGAAGATCCTTTTCGCCCTTGATAGTTGTACTCTGTACGCGTTGAACCGGGAGGGAGGGCGCGTTCGTCCGCCCGTACCGGTGGTGTTGTCGGCCGGCCCCGCCCTGTGCGAGGCCGTCGACATCGATGTGCAGGACGACCGGCTCTACCTTTTGACGGAGCATCGCGTTTCGGTCGAACGGATCGATGTTGACCGCCTCCGGCAGGAAGATGCGGACAAATAGTACGGTAGGCGCAGCGCCGTATGCGGCAAGTAAAGTCTGCGGGATGCAGGATCACACTAATCGATAGGAGGGTGTATGGCCGGAAAGAGTCTTAATAAAGTCACGCTCATCGGCAATCTGGGCAAGGATCCGGAGGTGAGTTACACGGCGTCCGGAGTGGCGGTGGCGAAATTCTCCGTGGCGACAAACGAGCGGTGGAAGGACGCCGAAGGCAATCCCCAGGAGAGGACCGAGTGGCACAACATCGTCGCATGGCGGAAGCTTGCCGAGATCTGCGGCCAGTATCTCAAGAAGGGAAGCAAGGTTTACCTCGAAGGGAAGCTCCAGACGCGATCGTGGGACGACAAGAATACAGGCGTCAAGCGCTACACGACGGAAATCATCGCAGACGATATGATCATGCTCGACGGCAGGCAGGCAGGGGGAACGACGGATGCTCAGCCCGCCCCGGAGGAACAGGGAGCGGCGGAAAAGGACGATCTCCCATTCTAGCGAAGCAGCTCCGACTCATCCATCACGGCTGACCCTCCCGGCCCGCTGAATCGCCATCGGATCCTGAATATGAAACTGCCCCTCTGTCGGGTCTCGCTCTGCTTTGTGCTCCTGGTCGCCGGTTCTGCCCCCTCCGCAACCCCCATTCCGGTTCGATCAAGGCATGCGATGGTTGTCACAGCGCACAGGCTGGCGTCCCAGGTGGGTGTCGACATCCTGCGGAGAGGGGGGAATGCGGTCGACGCAGCCGTCGCGGTCGGGTTGGCGCTCGCGGTCGTCTATCCGGAGGCGGGAAATATCGGCGGCGGCGGATTCATGCTCGTCCGCAAGCGGGACGGGTCCGCCGCAGTCATCGATTTTCGCGAGAAGGCTCCCCGAGCCTCGAGCGGCACGATGTATCTTGACAGCGCGGGAAACGTCACCGACAAAAGCTTCGACGGCGCGCTTGCTGCAGGGGTGCCTGGCAGCGTATCCGGACTCCTCGAAGCCTTGCGACTCTATGGCTCGATGAGCATTCGTGACCTAGCCCGGCCCGCCGTCGGCCTGGCGGAGAACGGATTTATTGTGGATCGGCATCTCGAAGCCTCCCTCGACAGCAGTTGGGGCAAATTATCAGAATTTCCGGCGGCGATGGCCCTGTTTTCGAGACATGGTGCTCCCCTTCGGGAAGGAGATACCCTGCGTCAGCCCGAGCTGGCCCGGACGCTCGGAAGGATTCAGCAATTCGGCGCCGACGGGTTTTATCGCGGCGAAACCGCGCGCCTGCTGGAAGAGGAGATGCGCCGGGGGGGAGGGATTGTCACCCGGCGGGACCTGGAAGAGTATCATCCTGTCCTCCGGACTCCCCTGAGGGGTTCGTACCGCGGGTACGAGATTCTCACGACCCCGCCCCCCTCCTCGGGAGGGTTGTGTCTCCTGGAGATGTTGAACATATCCGAAGGGTATGACCTTGGCTCGATGGGGTTTCATTCTTCGAACGCTGTACATTTCGTCGCAGAAGCGATGAAACGGGTGTATGCCGACCGGGCGGAGCTGATGGGCGATCCGGCTTTTGTCGAAATCCCGGGGGAAGTGCTTGCGTCAAAGAGCTATGCAAACGGGAGGCGGGCTGAGATCGATTCGCTCCGCGCCACAGAGAACATGCGCGTTCGATCCGGCATCGAGAATCCCCATGAAGGACGGCACACCACGCACTATTGCGTCGTGGACGAGCAAGGCACCATCGTTTCGACCACCACCACGCTGAACGACCTCTTCGGATGCAAGGTCGTTGTCGCCGGGGCGGGGTTCTTTCTCAACGACGAAATGGACGATTTCAGCGCCAAGCCCGGGGTGCCGAATGCGTACGGGCTTATCGGGGGAAGGGCGAATGAGATCGCTCCGTCCAAACGCCCCCTGAGCTCGATGGTTCCCACCATCCTGCTCAAGGACGGGAAACCCTGCCTGGTACTCGGAGCGAGGGGGGGATCAAAAATCATCACCGCGGTCGCGCAAGTCATCAGCAACATCGCCGACTTCGGAATGAATCTGGAAGAGGCCGTGGAGGCCCCCCGGTTTCACCACCAGTGGCGGCCGGACTCCCTGGTCTACGAGCGGTTTGCCCTGGCGCGGGATGTGGTGCAAAAGCTGGAGGAGAGGGGGTACCATCTGAGGGAAACAGATTCCCCCCTCGGTGAACTCGAAGCGCTCTGGCTGGATGCCGCCGGCGGGTGGATCTATGGGGTCCCGGATTCAAGGGAAGGCGGAGTTGCGCTCGGTTATTGAGGAAGTCGATTCGCACTTGACTTCTTATTCCGGGCGTCGTATATTGCCGTTGAATCAAGTTCTTTTCCATACTTCGTGCCGGTGAAGGGAATTCCGTGCCTCCCGGTCCGCGCTCAGCGTGGGACCATGGAGAATTCGGAAGCTGCCCCGCAACTGTAATCCCGATTCCGTCCGGTCATTCCGGCGGAATTGAGCTTCGGGCTCGTAAGTCACTGTTCGGTTCCGGTTCAGATCGGATCCGGATGGGAAGACCGCCCGGGGTCGGGAAAAGCCAGGAGACCGACCGGCATGATCACCCAGAATACCTTCGCGGGAAGGTGGGTTGGTGCAACGTTCTTGTACCCCAACACTTCTTTCCGCCGGTTGGGGTTTTTTTATATATGAACGTCTGCAGTAAAATCATCGGTCCGGGAATCCTCTGCATGCTGCTCATGTGCGGGGCGCCGGCCGGGGCCGAAGCGCGCGATGGGCAGGATACGGCCCGGACCTATCCGATGGCGGAAGTGGTGGTAACCGCGACGCGGAGCCCGCTCTCGAGCTCCCGCTCTCCCTCGAGGATCTCGCTCCTTTCGCGCGAATCGATAGAACAGGCGAACGGCACAAGCCTGGGGGCGCTGATCCGGAACACGCCCGGCGTCTTTCTCAGGGAATACGGCGTGGGAGGAGCTCTTCAAACCGCATCCTTCAGGGGAATGGCGGGTGAGCAGACGCTCGTCCTGATCGACGGCGTGCCGGTGAATAACCTCCAGCTCGGACTGGCCGACCTTCGTATGATTCCCACGGACGAGATCGAGCGCATCGAGCTCGCCCGCGGCGGGGGCTCCGCCCTTTACGGCGCGAATGCGTTGGGGGGCGTCATCAACATTCTCACCGACCGGTCGTTTCACGGTTCAAGCAGTTCACTCGAGGGTTCGGCGGGCTCATTCGGCACGAGCAGGTTCTCATTCCGCTCATCGATCTTACCCGGCGACGAGTGGAGCCTGACCGCCGGCGGGGCGACTGAAACGGGCTCGGGCAACTTCCCGTTTCTTCTCCGTCAGGGGCCGATCCAGAAAGAGGAGGTTCGGACCAATTCCGACCACCGCGGATACGATCTTTTCCTGAAATCCGATTGGTACCCGCATGCAGGCCCGCGGACGAAATTCCTCCTGAGCTACGCGTCTCTCGATCGCGGAACGCCCGGACCTTTTGTCCCCGCGGGATCGCAGGGGTCGGCGCGTCAGGCGGACGATCAATTGCAGGCGATCGGCTCCGTCTCCGCGGGCCTCGGCGACCGGATCCAGCTTCTGGTCTCGGGGGATTTCCAGAGCGCCTACGAACATTACGCGGAATTCCTCTCGCTCTTCCCCGCGGATAACTACTACCGGAATGTCAGCTACGGTCTTCGCCCGCAATTCCGGTACGAACTAAACCCCTCCGGCGCCCTTCTGCTCGAATTGGAACTGGGGCGCGCGGTCGCAGACGGGAATGCCCTCGCGGAGGAGAAGTCGCAGGCCCACTCGGCAATGTTGCTTTCCTCTGAATATCGCACCGATTCTGCCGGCCACGGTCCCGCACTTTCGGTGTTTCCCTCCCTCCGCTTTGACCATTCGTCCGGCGTCGAGGGCTCCTGGAGTCCGAGGCTCGGACTCAATGTGCGGACATCCGCTTCAAGCGGCGCGGGGGCGTCTCTGACACTCCACTCCACGGCCGGCCGGGATTTTCGGCCTCCGACCTTCAATGAGCTTTACTATGCCGGAGCGGGGGGGCGCGGAAACCCCGCGCTCCTGCCCGAACGTTCGCTCAGCTTCGACGCCGGGCTGACGCTCGATGCCCCGCTGGCGGGCGATCAGGAGCTTGACGCGACGTATTATTCGATCACCACCGAGAACCGCATT
This sequence comes from Bacteroidota bacterium, assembly GCA_036522515.1. Lineage (NCBI taxonomy): Bacteria > Pseudomonadati > Bacteroidota > Bacteroidota bacterium. The sequence goes on along the minus strand of DATDFQ010000043.1, from coordinate 302,825 downwards.
TTCTGGCTCCCCGCGGGGTCGCAATTCGTCTGGAGCCCCGTGAATATCGGCCGGACGCAATCGACCGGCTTTGAGTTCGACTACCGGTGGGTTCTTCCCGGCCGCTCGGTGGAGCTGACGGGAAATTATTCATGGCTGAACGCCCGGAAAAAATTCAGTTCGGGACCGGGCGATCCGACCTACGATAAACAGCTTATCTACGTCCCCCTCGAGACCGGCGGACTCGGAGCGCTGGTCAGGATTCCGGTCCGGGGTGCGGCGGTCAGGGGATTGACCCTGCGACTCGCGGGAGAATATGTCGGCGACCGGTACACGGTGGAAGATAATTCGATCGCTCTCCCGGGTTATTTCCTTCTCAGCGGGAATGCCGGCGTCGAGCTTGAGCTGCGCAGCGACCTGCTCCTCCGGGTGAAGTATGAACTGAATAATGCCGGCAACGTTTCGTACCAGGCGCTTCCGGCCTATCCGATGCCCTTGCGGAATCACAACATTTCCATTTCCCTCACAAGAACAGAATAAGGAACATGACCATGAAGAAAGCCCGTTGGCCGGCACTCATCGCACTGGCGCTGACATTCGCTTCCTGCCGGGAGGCGAGTACCGTGTCGGTAAACCCTCCCCCGGCATCGGCTGCAGGGGCGTATGTGGTGAATGAGGGGACTTTTACAGCAGGGGGGTCGTTGTCGTATTATGACGCCCAGCGCGATACGATGTTTAACGACGTGATCGCGTCTGATTGGATATTCCCGAACGATCTGAAAGTCGTCGCCGGCAAGGGGTATCTCGCCGTCAACGGGTCGGACCGGGTCGATGTGATCGACCTGGGCACGAATCACATCGGAAAGTCGATTCATACGCCGCAATTCAGCGGGCCGGGATACCTTGCCGGCGCTGGTTCGGAACTCGTGGTCGCGAATTATGACGGTACGCTCTCGCTGATCACGACCGCAGACGACTCCCTCAGGGGAACAAGCGGCCCCGTAGTCGCCTTTCCGGGAGGAATAGCGGTTCTCAACGGAAGGGCGTTCGTATCGGACTACGGAACATACGTCAACAACCAGTTCGTCCCGGGTCATGAGCTCAAGGTCGTGAACCCAGCGACCCTGCAGGTGACGGATTCGGTCAGATTGAGCGACGCTCCGGGATCGATGACAGTGCTGAACGGAAAATTATTCGTCGTCTGCGCCGGCACCCAGAGCGTTCAACCGCGCCTTTACCAGGTTGACCCGGTCACACATCTCGCCGAGGATTCCCTCCTGATCACCGGGGCGGTTTCGGATATTGCGACCGACGGGCATTCGCTCTTCGTCTTGGAGGCCAACGGAGTCGGGAAATTCGACGTACAACCGTTGCGCACGGTCGCAAGCCCGTTCATTACGCGCGCCGGCGGGATCTTTTATTACGCCCTCGCCGCCGACGCCGCAAGCGGAGATATCTACGTGACAAACGTGGTGAGCTCGGGAGGGTCGGGACGGCTGGAGATCTACACCTACCGGGGCCTCCTGAAGCGGACGCATCAGCAGGTGGGGATATTTCCGGGGGCGATGGCGTTCAAATGACCCGGATCAGGCTTGACTGGAACGGGGGAAATGTGTATAATCTGAGTGTCCGCCTGGCACTTCATTTGAGAAAACGTCTTTACCAAAACCTGTATGTACCCTTCACGGAAGGAGATGGTATGATTCGCCGCATTGTTGTAGTTTCGCTGATCCTGCTCGCAGCGCTTTCCCGGCTTGTTCCCCATATGCCGAACGTCTCTCCGATCACCGCGCTGGCGTTGTTCGGCGGTGTCTACCTCGACAAAAAGTACGCGTTTCTGATCCCGATCGGAGCCCTGCTGATCAGCGACTTCCTTCTCGGCTTCTACCCGGGAATCGAATGGGTCTACGGAAGCTTTCTCGCGACCGGCTTGATTGGATTGTGGTTAAGGGGCCATCGCGGCGCGCTCCAGACGGTGGGCGCAACGCTCGCCGGCTCCCTGCTCTTCTTTGTGGTGACGAACTTTGGCGTCTGGACCTTAATCCCCGGGATGTACCCGCATACCCTGGAGGGACTGGGGGCCTGTTACACGGCGGCAATTCCGTTCTTCCGGAACACGCTTATCGGCGACCTCGCGTATGTCGGCTCGATGTTCGGCCTCTTCGAGCTGGTGCGGAGGTACGTCCCGGCACTCGGCGGCACTCCGGACGCGAACAGGATCTGATCCGCGCGCCGGGCGATGAGAGCGAAACTCGTACTGGAAAACGGGATCCTCTTCGAGGGGGAGTCGTTCGGTTTCGAGGGTGAAGCCGGGGGTGAGATGGTATTTAACACGAGCCTGAGCGGCTACCAGGAGATTCTTACGGACCCCTCGTATTGCGGACAGATCGTTACGATGACCTCTCCGATGATCGGGAACTATGGGGTCAACACGGAGGACATGGAATCGGGAGCGCCGCAGGTACGCGGACTGGTGGTAAAAGAATACTCCGAGCATTTCAGCAACTATCGCGCCGCGGAGAGCCTCGCTTCCTGGCTTCGGAAGCACAGCGTGGTGGCCATCCAGGGGATCGATACCCGCATGCTGACCAGGATCATCCGGGAGGAGGGTGCGATGCGGGCAGTAATCTCGACGTCGGACTGCGATGCCCCGACTTTAATTGACCGGGCAAGATCCTTGCCCCCGATGAACGGATTGGATCTGGCGAGCAAGGTCTCGACGAAGAGCGTCTACCGGTGGGAGGAACCTCATCCGCCTTCGTTCCCGCTCCCGCCGGGTTTCGAATTCGAAGCCGGGGCCGGCCAGCAGTTTCATGTCGTGGTATACGATTACGGGGTCAAACGGA